>DATKTF010000452.1:0-3324 GCA_035531255.1 Cellulomonadaceae bacterium | reverse complement strand
GATCGCGGTCGAGCCCGACGTCGTGCGGATCGCGACAGCAGCGATACCACATCCGAGTTTGCGGTGGTATCAGGTCGATGTTATCGTTGATCACATGAGCACAAGGTCAGCGATAATCGAGGCGGCGGCGGAACTGTTGGCGCAGTCGCCGAGTGGTGACATCTCGACGCGCGCGGTGTGCGAGGCGGCCGGCGTGCAGCAGCCGGCGCTCTACCGGCTGTTCGGAGACAAAGAGGGGCTGCTCGCCGCGACCGTCGATCGGGTGTGGGACGAGTACCTGGGCATGAAGCGCTCCGCCGAACGCTCCGCGGACCCGCTCGAGGACCTGCGTTCGGGATGGGACAGTCACACGCGGTTCGCCCTCGCCCATCCGAACGCCTATCGGCTGCTGTTCGGGTCCGGGGCCGTCGCTCAGGCCGAGTCCGCAGCCGAAGCGACGCGGCTGCTGCGCGAGGTCCTCGAGCGGCTGGCCGCACAGGGACGCTTGCGTCTGGACCCCGAGGTCGCGGCGCGAGTCGTGATGGCGGCGAACACCGGTGTCGCTCTCGCGCTCGTCCTGCGTCCTGAGCTGTACGCCGACATGACGCTGTCGACGATCCTGCGCGATGTCGTGCACGGCGCGCTCGTCTCGGACGCCACGTCGGTCCCGGACGCGGCCGACTCCGACCGCATCGCGGCGATCACCCTGCGGAGCGCGCTGGCGGCGACGTCCGGTGATCTGTTCACCGCGCGTGAGGCGGGGCTGCTGGACGAGTGGCTGGCACGCATCCAGTCCCGACCTCGTCCGAGCTGACCACTGCCACGACACCGCAGCACGTCTTCCACCACCGCAGGTCTCCTGCAGCGCGGGGACGTCCTCCGGCGCGCCCAGAACGGGCGCGCCCCACCGCAACCCGCACGAAGGAGAACCCCTCATGACCAGCACCATCGACACCGGTCCCCGGGTCGCCCTCGTCACCGGTGGCTCCGGTGGCATCGGCCGCGCCGTCGTCGAACGGCTCGCGCACGACGGGTTCGCCGTCGGCGTGCACTACGCCCGCAACAGGGCCACGGCCGACGAGGTCGTCGCGGCGGTCCTCGCCGCGGGCGGCCGCGCGATCGCGGTCGGCGGGGACGTCGCCGACGAGAACGCGATGTCGGCCGCGTTCGACGCGGTGGAGGCGGAGTTCGGCGGGATCGACGTCGTCGTGAACACCGCGGGCATCATGCTCCTGGCGCCGATCGCGACGCTGAACCTCGACGACCTCGACCGGATGCACCGCACCAACATCCGTGGCACCTTCGTGGTGGCGCAGCAGGCGGCCCGCCGGGTCCGTCCGGGTGGGGCGATCATCACCTTCTCCACCTCCGTCACCCGCACCCGGTTCGCCACCTACGGCGCGTACGCGGCGAGCAAGGCCGCGGTCGAGGCCATCACGCTGACCCTCGCCCGCGAGCTTCGAGGCAAGGACATCACCGTCAACGCGGTCGCCCCCGGACCGACCGCCACCGCCCTGTTCCTCGACGGCAAGGACGAGACCACCGTCGCCAACCTGGCCAAGGCCGCCCCGCTCGAGCGACTCGGCCGGCCCGACGACATCGCCGAGACCGTCGCGTTCCTCGCCGGCCCTGCCCGCTGGGTCAATGGCCAGGTCATCTTCACCAACGGCGGCCTCGCGTAGTCGAACCCGCGTGCCACCGGCCGGCGGAGAGCGTCGCCGCCCGGGCCTTGCACCTCATCAGAGGGGAGCAGCAGGAGCAGTGTCATCGTCGCGACCGGCGCCTCGAGCGGATTCGGCGGCCTCACCGCCCTCGCCGCCGCCGGCCATGCCCGTCGACGCCGGCATGCGCGACACCACGGGCCGCACCAACACCCCTGTTCGGACGACACCGAGACGACCGCGGTCTGCGCCGAGAGCCTGCCATTCGCCCGGAGCGGGCCGACGTCACACCCGCCCGTAGTACTCCTGGCTGGCGATGATGCCGCCGATGATGGCCTCGTTGCGTCCGCCGGCCTGCAAGATGCCGACCCAGGTGCTCTGCCCGGCTGGGTCGAGGTCCCGACCCAGCAGGTGCTGGTAGTACCCGTTGACCACGGTGCTCAGGCGCTCGGTGGAGAGCAGGAAGCCCATGGCGACCTGGCTTCGGGATGCGCCACCTGCCAGCTGCCCCGTCCAGAACGCGACCTCGCTGGGACCGGCAGTGCGCCCGAGCACGTCGGCGTACAGCGTGGTGACCCACCCGGCGGGGGTGGACCCGGCCTTCGCGTAGTACTCGGCTGAGGCGATGAACCCCGACTCCATCTGAGAGATCGTCCAGCCGCTGCTCATCTTCCCCAGCCAGAAGCCCAGTCCTGCTGGGTCCGGCGTGCGACCGAGGTAGTGCTGGTAGGAGCCGGTGATCAGTCCCGAGCGGTACTCGGTGCTGGAGGTGATCGCATTGGCGACCGCGACCCGCGGGGTGCCGGTGTTCAGCGCGTTGGTCCAGGTCGCCAGACCGTTCGGGTCCGGTGCCCGGTTGAACAGGTCGGAATACACCCGTGTGATAAACCGCTGAACGGGCGACTCCTGGGAGCTCGGCGGCGCGGCGACCAACCGGAAGGCCATCGCGTCCACACCGATTTGCGTGGTGGTGGGGCTGGGGTCGTTGTCACCGACATGGACTGAGATGGGACGGCCGGCCAAGGCCGTGTAGGTGCCCAGGCTCGTGTACCCCGAGACGGCCGCCTGGTTGACCACTCTGGTCGTCGTTCCCAGAGCATCCGTGATGGTGTACGGAGCATTCGCCGTCGCGTTTGTCGATGGGATGTTCACTTCGACGTCGTACACACCAGGGGAGAGCTGAGGAGACCACGTGGCGCCATTGAACTCGGTCGACCCGTTGGAGTACGTCCAGTAAGCAAGACCCTTCAGACCGGCCGGTGCCCCGGAACGCCAGTAGGACATGGAACCGGTGAGGACGAAACCTGCGCCACCGGGACCCACGACAGTGGGGCCGTAGTCCACCGGAAGCGCTGTGCCCGCCACGCTGGCGTCAACCCAGTTGGCGTCAATGTTGACAGTCGCGCCGCCCCAGCTCTGGCTGAATCCGCCGGAGTACTGGTGCAACCGCGCATGATTGCTCCAGTACGCATCCGGAAAGCCCGGGGAGCTGCTCGCGTCAGACGTGGTCTGGAGCTGGTTCCAGTGCGCGAACCAGACATCATCCGGCGCGACGAACGACGCCGACCCCACCGACCGCGACATGTCCACCATCAGCGACGCTGAGCTGCCGTAGACGCCTGACTGGTACCCGAGGCGGTGCAGCTCCGAGGTCCACGCCGAGATGAAGGTCATGACCGTTTGC
>DATKTF010000451.1:0-9790 GCA_035531255.1 Cellulomonadaceae bacterium | reverse complement strand
ACCGGTGCTGCGCGACGCGGGCCGGCAGTCCGTCGTCCTGGGTGAGCAGCTGTTCACCGTGGTGGATGCGCTCGACGGTTCGGGCTCGCTGCGGCGTGCGCTGACGGACCCGGCGACCGACGGCGGGGCGAAGGCGCGTCTGTCCGACGCGATCCTCGCCGCTGCGGACCCTCGCGTGGCCGCCGTCGTCGCCGACCTGGCACGGTCCCGGTGGTCTGCGGAGGCCGACCTCGCGGAGGCTGTCGAGCAGCTGGGCTTCTCGGCCATCCTTGCGGCGGCCGAGTCGGACGGCTCGCTGCAGGATGTCGAGGACGAGCTCTTCCGGCTCACGAAGGCCCTGGCGGGGCACCGCGAGCTGCGTCGGTCGCTCGTCGACGAGCGGGCGACGGCGGTCGCTCGCGCGGACCTGGTGGGTGCACTGATCGCCGGCAAGGTGCACCAGGCCACCTCGATCGTGACCCGACGCGCCGCATACGCGCCGCGCGGGCGCTCGTTCGTCGTCACTCTCGTCCATCTCGGCGCGATGGCTGCCGCGCGACGCGACCGTGTCGTGGCGTCGGTGACCTCCGCGACGGAGCTATCAGCGATGCAGCTCGACCGGTTGGGAGCGATCCTGGAGCGGGCGTACGGTCGCACGCTTCAGCTCAACGTGACCGTGGACTCCGACGTGATCGGCGGACTGAGGATCCAGACGGGTGCCGACGTCGTCGACTCCACGATGCTGGCGCGCCTCGCCGAGGCGCGTCGCGCGATCGCGACATGACGGATCGACCCGTCCGCACACAGAACGTACGACGGCACCGTCCGGTGCAGTCACGACAGGAGAAGAGCAATGGCTGAGCTGACGATCCGCCCCGACGAGATCAGGGCCGCGCTGGACAGCTTCGTGAAGTCCTACGAGCCGTCCGGTGTCGCGACCGACGAGATCGGACGGGTCACCCTGGCGGGCGACGGCATCGCCCAGGTCGAGGGTCTGCCGGGTGCGATGGCGAACGAGCTCCTGCGCTTCGAGGACGGCACGCTCGGACTCGCGCTGAACCTCGATGTCCGCGAGATCGGCGTCGTGGTGCTCGGCGAGTTCACCGGGATCGAGGAGGGCCAGGAGGTCCGCCGTACGGGAGAGGTCCTGTCCGTCCCGGTCGGTGACGGCTACCTCGGACGCGTCGTCGACCCGCTCGGTCAGCCGATCGACGGTCTGGGCGAGGTGGCGGTCGAGGCCCGGCGGGCGCTCGAGCTCCAGGCTCCCGGGGTCATGGCGCGCAAGAGCGTCCACGAGCCGCTGCAGACCGGGCTCAAGGCGATCGACGCGATGATCCCGATCGGGCGCGGACAGCGGCAGCTCATCATCGGCGACCGCCAGACCGGCAAGACCGCGATCGCGATCGACACGATCATCAACCAGAAGGCGAACTGGGAGACCGGCGACCCGACGAAGCAGGTGCGCTGCATCTATGTCGCGATCGGTCAGAAGGGCTCGACCATCGCCGCGGTGCGCGGTGCCCTCGCCGACGCCGGTGCGCTCGAGTACACGACGATCGTGGCGGCTCCGGCGTCCGACCCGGCGGGGTTCAAGTACCTCGCGCCGTACACGGGTTCGGCGATCGGCCAGCACTGGATGTACAGCGGCAAGCACGTGCTCATCGTGTTCGACGACCTCTCGAAGCAGGCCGAGGCGTACCGGGCGGTGTCGCTGCTGCTGCGTCGCCCGCCGGGGCGCGAGGCGTACCCGGGTGACGTCTTCTACCTGCACTCGCGCCTGCTCGAGCGTTGTGCCAAGCTCTCCGACGCCCTCGGCGCTGGGTCGATGACCGGGTTGCCGGTGATCGAGACCAAGGCGAACGACGTCTCGGCGTACATCCCGACCAACGTCATCTCGATCACGGACGGCCAGATCTTCCTCCAGTCGGACCTGTTCAACGCCGACCAGCGACCCGCGGTGGACGTCGGCATCTCGGTCTCCCGCGTCGGTGGTTCCGCCCAGGTCAAGGCGATGAAGAAGGTCGCCGGTACGCTGAAGATCGACCTCGCGCAGTACCGCTCTCTCGAGGCGTTCGCGATGTTCGCGTCGGACCTCGACGCGGCCTCGCGTGCCCAGCTCACGCGGGGCGCGCGCCTGATGGAGCTCCTCAAGCAGCCGCAGTACTCGCCCTTCCCGGTCGAGGACCAGGTCGCGTCGATCTGGACCGGTACCAAGGGGCACCTCGACGACGTCCCGCTCGGGGACGTGCGTCGGTTCGAGACCGAGCTGCTCGACTACCTGCGGCGTCACACCGAGGTGCTCTCGACGATCCGGGAGACCGGGAAGCTCGAGGACGAGACCGAGGCCGCGCTCGCCGCGGGCGTCGTGACCTTCCGTGGGACGTTCCTCAAGGGCGACGGCTCGCCGCTCGTCGGCCCTGTCGACGTCGAGCTGACGACCGAGGTCGAGCAGGAGCAGATCGTCCGGCAGAAGAAGGCCTGAGCATGGGTGGGCAGCAGCGCGTCTACCGGCAGCGGATCCGGTCGACCCAGTCGCTGAAGAAGATCTTCCGTGCGATGGAGCTGATCGCTGCCTCGCGCATCGGTCGTGCGCGCGCGAACGTGACCGCGACGACGCCGTACGCACGGGCGATCACGCGGGCGGTCTCGGCCGTCGCGACCCACGCCGACGTCAACCACCCGTTGACCTCCGATCGTCACGACACGAACCGGGTGGCGATCCTCGTCGTCACGTCCGACCGGGGGATGGCCGGTGCGTACTCCGCCAGCGCGATCCGGGAGGCGGAGCGGCTCGCGGAGAAGCTGACGGGCGAGGGCAAGGAGATCGCGCTCTACGCGTCGGGACGGCGGGCGGTCTCGTACTTCACGTTCCGCGAGCGTCCACTCGTCCGGACCTGGACCGGGAGCTCCGACGCTCCGACCGCGGCCATCGCCGAGGAGATCTCGGAGACGCTGCTGGCCGCCTTCCTCGCCCCGGCGGACGAGGGTGGCGTGGGAGAGCTGCACGTCGTCTACACGCAGTTCGTCAACATGGTCACGCAGCGTCCGCGGGTGATCCGCATGCTCCCGCTCGAGGTCGTCGAAGGGGTCGTGGCGCCGGGGGACGAGGCCCTGCCGCTGTACGAGTTCGAACCGTCGGCGGAGGACGTCCTCGACGCGCTGCTCCCGCGCTACATCCGGACCCGGATCCACAGCTGCCTCCTCGAGGCGGCGGCATCGGAGCTCGCGGCGCGCCAGCGGGCGATGCACACGGCGACCGACAACGCGGAAGACCTCATCCGCATGTACACACGGCTCGCCAACCAGGCGCGCCAGTCCGAGATCACCCAAGAGATCAGCGAGATCGTGTCGGGTGCCGACGCGCTCGCCTCGTCGTGACACCCGGCGCCCGTCGGGCGACACACCGTCAGCACCACGCACAGACCAACCGGGGACCGCTCCGGTCGAGCGAAGCGAGAGACACATGACTGCCACCGCCACAGAGACCGGCATCGAGCACGAGCGTGGGCGGGGCATCGGCCGCGTCGCGCGGGTCATCGGCCCGGTCGTCGACATCGAGTTCCCCTCGGACGCGATCCCGGAGATGTACAACGCCCTCACGGTCGAGATCGACCTGTCGTCCCAGGGCGAGGGCGAGTCGACGTCACGCATGACCCTCGAGGTCGCGCAGCACCTCGGCGACTCGATGATCAGGGCGATCGCGCTCAAGCCGACCGACGGACTCGTCCGCGGCGCGATCGTGACCGACACCGGCGCCCCGATCAGCGTCCCGGTGGGTGACGTCACCAAGGGGCACGTGTTCAACGTGATCGGCGAGGTGCTCAACGCCAAGCCCGGCGAGAAGATCGAGATCACCGAGCGCTGGCCGATCCACCGCCGGCCGCCGGCCTTCGACCAGCTCGAGTCCAAGACCGTGATGTTCGAGACGGGGATCAAGGTCATCGACCTGCTCACGCCGTACGTCGAGGGCGGGAAGATCGGTCTGTTCGGCGGTGCCGGCGTCGGCAAGACCGTCCTGATCCAGGAGATGATCTACCGCGTCGCGAACAACCACAACGGCGTGTCGGGGTTCGCCGGAGTCGGTGAGCGGACCCGCGAGGGCAACGACCTCATCGACGAGATGACCGAGTCGGGCGTCATCAAGCAGACGGCGCTCGTGTTCGGCCAGATGGACGAGCCGCCGGGCACGCGTCTGCGGGTCGCGCTCTCCGCGCTGACGATGGCGGAGTACTTCCGCGACGTCCAGAAGCAGGACGTCCTGCTGTTCATCGACAACATCTTCCGGTTCACCCAGGCGGGGTCCGAGGTGTCGACCCTGCTCGGCCGCATGCCGTCCGCGGTCGGCTACCAGCCCAACCTCGCCGATGAGATGGGGCAGCTCCAGGAGCGCATCACCTCGACCCGCGGCCACTCGATCACCTCGCTGCAGGCCATCTACGTCCCTGCGGACGACTACACCGACCCGGCGCCGGCGACGACGTTCGCGCACCTCGACGCCACGACGGAGCTGTCCCGCGAGATCGCCTCGCGGGGTCTGTACCCGGCCGTCGACCCGCTGACCTCGACCTCGCGCATCCTCGACCCCCGCTACGTGGGCAAGGACCACTACGAGACCGCGGTGCGCGTCAAGCAGATCCTGCAGCGCAACAAGGAGCTCCAGGACATCATCGCGATCCTCGGCGTCGACGAGCTGTCCGAGGAGGACAAGACCGTCGTCGGTCGGGCGCGCCGGATCCAGCAGTTCCTCTCCCAGAACACGTACATGGCCGAGCAGTTCACCGGGGTGCCGGGCTCGACCGTCCCGATCTCGGAGACCATCGAGGCGTTCTCGAAGATCGCGGACGGCGAGTTCGATCACATCACCGAGCAGGCGTTCTTCAACATCGGTGGCCTCGAGGACCTCGAGCGCAACTGGGCACGGATCCAGAAGGAGTACGGCATCTGAGTGCCGTGATCCTGTCGAAGAACCGTCCACCGCGAACAAGGAGGCCGAGTGGCTCACCTCGAAGTTGAGCTTGTCGATGCAGAGGGCCGCGTCTGGTCGGGCCAGGCGACGATGGTCACCGCGCCCACCGTGGAGGGCGAGATCGGGATCCTGGTCGGCCACGAACCGCTTCTTGCCGTGCTCCGCGCGGGCGAGGTGCGGGTCAAGCCGCTCGAGGGCCCGGTCGTCCGTGGCACGGTGACCGGCGGGTTCCTCTCGGTGGACGACGACACCGTCACCCTGGTGGCCGACGAGGCGGTCGTCGTGCCCGGCACCGGCGCCTCGACGCACTGAGCCGAGGTCACCCGTGCTGGACGCCGTCATCTGGTTCTCGGTCGGTGTCCTGGTCGCTGCCTTCGCGGTGCTCGTCGGGCTCGGTCTGACCCGGGTGCACTCGCTCAACAGGCGGGTGGGGTCCTTCGCGTGCGCGGTGCGCCCGCTCGTGGTGTCGGGCGGCCTGCGGTCGACACCAGAGGCACCGACGTGGTCGCAGGGTGTCGCCCACTACGGGGTCGGCCGTCTCGACTGGTGGCGGATCTGGTCGCTGTCCCCGCGGCCGGCGCAGGTGTGGGACCGGTCGGACCTCGAGATCCTCGCCCGTCGGGGCATGGAGGCCGTCGGCAGGCCTGACCTCTTCGAGGTGCGGTGCCGCCATCGGGGAACCGAGTTCGAGCTCGCGATGTCCCGTGACGCGTACGCGGGGATGATGTCCTGGCTGGAGTCGGCACCTCCACGGTCGGGGGATCGCGTCATCTGATCGCTGTCGCTTTCGCTCTGCATGGAGCGCCTGTCCGTGTGGTGAGTACGAGAGAGGAGGGGCGGCGTGCGACTGGTGATCGCGAGCTGCTCGGCCCGCTACACGGGCCGGCTCAACGCCCATCTTCCGCTCGCGACGCGACTGCTGGTCGTGAAGGCGGACGGGAGCGTGCTGCTGCACTCGGACGGCGGCTCGTACAAGCCGCTGAACTGGATGAGTCCACCGTGTGCGCTGCGGGTCCTGGAGCCGGACGAGGAGTCTCGCGGCCGCGGAGTGCGACAGGTGTGGACCGTCCAGCACGCCAAGAGCGACGACCGGCTCGAGATCGAGCTCTATGACGTCGTGCACGACTCCGCCCATGAGCTGGGCGCCGATCCCGGCCTCGTGAAGGACGGGGTCGAGGCTCACCTCCAGGAGATGCTCGCAGCCCAGATCGACCTTCTCGGCGCGGGGTCGACCCTCGTCCGCCGGGAGTTCCCGACCGCGATCGGTCCCGTGGACATCGTCGCGCGTGACGCCACCGGGACTACGGTCGCCGTCGAGATCAAGCGGCGCGGAGACATCGACGGGGTCGAGCAGCTGACCCGCTACCTCGCGCTGCTCAACCGCGACCCGCACCTCGCACCGGTCCGGGGAGTGTTCGCGGCGCAGGAGATCAAGCCGCAGGCTCGTGTTCTCGCGGAGGACCGCGGCATCTCGTGCCTCGTTCTGGACTACGACGCCATGCGCGGGGTGGACGACGTCGACTCGCGCCTGTTCTGACGGGCTCGAGGCCGGCCGTCGCGTGTCACGGGGAGGCGCGCCCGGGAGGCGGCTCGTCGACCCCAGGTCGACGCCGACCGCCAAGCGCTGTATCGTATCGATTCGATCCCGTGCGGGGCAGTGATGGCTGTCGGCCTCGGGAGCGCTCCCACGACGACGATGACGAGGATCCGCAGCATGACGAGCTCTCGCACCTCCGGCCGCCCGTTCCCCACGGACTTCCTGTGGGGGTCCGCCACGGCCTCGTATCAGATCGAAGGGGCGGTCGACGAGGACGGCCGCGGCCCGTCCATCTGGGACACCTTCTCGGCGACGCCGGGGAAGGTGCTGAACGGCGACACCGGTGCCGTGGCCGATGACCACTACCACCGCTCCTCTGAGGACGTCGCGACGATGAAGGCGCTCGGCCTGCAGGCCTACCGGTTCTCGATCGCGTGGCCCCGGATCCAGCCGACGGGTTCCGGTGCGGTCAACCAGAGGGGGGTGGACTTCTACTCGCGTCTCGTCGACGACCTGCTGGCCGCGGGCATCGCACCGGTCGCCACGCTGTACCACTGGGACCTGCCGCAGGCCCTCGAGGACCTCGGCGGGTGGCCGGCGCGCGACACCGCGTTCCGGTTCGCGGACTACGCCACGCAGATGGCGCGCGCGCTCGGTGACCGCATCTCGTTGTGGACCACGCTCAACGAGCCGTGGTGCTCGGCCTACCTCGGGTATGCGAGCGGGGTCCACGCGCCCGGTCGGGTCGACGCCGCAGCGTCGTTGGCGGCCGTGCACCACCTGAACCTCGGTCACGGCCTCGCCGGGACGGCGATCCGAGCAGAGCTGGGCGAGCAGACTCCTGTCTCGATCACGTTGAACCTGCACGTGATGTACCCCGACGACCCGACATCGGAGGCCGACGTCGACCAGGTCCGCCGCGCCGACGCCGTCGCGAACCGGGCGTTCTTGAACCCGCTGCTGGATGGGCACTACCCCTCGGACCTGATCACGGACACGGCCCACCTCAGCGACTGGTCCTTCGTCCAGGACGGTGACCTCGATGCGATCACCATCCCGATCGACCTGTTGGGGGTGAACTACTACGCGACCCAGAAGGTCCGGCGTTACAGCGGGGAGGGTCCGCGCCAGCAGGCCGACGGGCACAAGGTCTCGGTCGGCTCCCCCTGGGTCGGTGCCGACGACCTCGAGTTCGTCCAGGTGCCCGGGCCCTACACCGCGATGGGCTGGAACATCGATCCTCAGGGACTGGTGGATCTTCTGGTGTCGCTGCACACGACCTACCCCGACCAGCCTCTCGTGATCACGGAGAACGGCGCGGCCTTCGCGGACGAGGTGAGCCCGGACGGTCGCGTGCACGATGTCGAGCGCGTCGCCTATCTGCACGACCACGTCGACGCGGTGGGCGAGGCGATCGAGGCCGGCGTCGACGTGCGCGGCTACTTCGTGTGGTCCCTGCTCGACAACTTCGAGTGGGCGTGGGGCTTCGACCGGCGCTTCGGCATCGTGCGGGTCGACTACGACACGCTCGAGCGGACGTGGAAGGACTCGGCCTACTGGTACCGCGAGCTCGTGCGGACCGGGAGCGTCCCGCCGGTCGAGATCGCGGCGACGCTGGGGTGACGATCGGGGCGGGCGGGGCGCGAGCCGACGCCGCCCGCACCACGCGTCCGTTGGATGTCGGGGGAGAATGCTGACCATGCCCAGCAAGAGACCCTCGCGTCGACGGCAGGTCGGACCGCCGCCAGCGCTCGATCTCGACCGCGCGCTCGGAGGCCGTCGCAGCGAGAGTGCGCCCGACGGGGAGTGGACGGTGCAGCGCGTCCGGGGGTCGGACAAGTCGTACGCGTGCCCCGGGTGCCGTCAGGTGATCATCCCTGGCCTGGCGCACGTGGTCGCGTGGCAGGCTGACGGACTCCTGGGACCGGTGGCCGCCCTCGAGGACCGCCGACACTGGCACGCGGCGTGCTGGGAGGCGCGGGCTCGGCGGCGGTGACCGACCGGCGCGAAGACCGGGCGCGCACGTGCCCAGGTGGTCTCGTTAGGCTCCGACGGTGAGCACATCTCCCGCCGAGATCCGGTCGATGACCATCCTGCCTGCCCGCCGCACCGACATCTCGCTGCAGACCGCAGACGGTCTGACCCTCGTGGGCGAGCTGGCCCTCCCCGCAGACCGCCCACCCGTTGCGACGCTGATCATGCTGCACCCGCTGCCGACGCACGGTGGATACATGGACTCGCACGTCCTCCGCAAGGCGGCGTGGCGGCTTCCGGCGCTCGCCGATCTCGCGGTGCTCCGGTTCAACACGCGGGGCACGTCCAGCCCGCGCGGCACGAGCGAGGGGACGTTCGACGCGGGCGACGCCGAGCGGTTCGACGTCGCCGCGGCCATCGAGTTCGCGGAGTTCCACGACCTCCCGCACCGCTGGCTCGTCGGCTGGTCGTTCGGGACCGAGCTGGCCCTGCGGTACGGGCACGACCCTGCCGTCGACGGCGCGATCCTGCTCTCACCGCCGCTGCGCCGTGCCGATGACGCCGACCTGGCCGCGTGGGACGCGTTCGGGAAGCCGCTCGTGGCCCTCGTCCCGGAGCTGGACGACTACCTGCGGCCGGCCGAGGCGCGTGCGAGGTTCGCCCGTGTGCACCAGGCCGAGGTGATCGGCGTCGACGGGGCCAAGCATCTCTGGGTCGGCGAGTCCGCAGTGCGACGGGTGCTCGACGAGATCGTGTCGCACGTACGCCCGGACGTCCCCGTACCGCTCCCGGTGACGTGGGACGGCCCGGTCTCCGTCAGCGACGAGGACGACGGTAGCCGCTGAGCAACGGCACACCGCGATCGACGGCTCCGCCGAGCGGCACGACCCACCGAAGGACGAGACCCGCTGAGAGGACCACGATGACCACCGACGATCTGCTCGCGGTTCATGAGCTCCGCGCGGGCGACGCACGAGCCGGATCCGCCCCGCTCGTCCTGCTGCACGGGTTCCCGGTCGACAGCCGGATGTGGACCGAGGTGGCTGCTCTACTTCCCGGCGGCCGCGACGTGCTCGCGATCGACCTTCCCGGGCTGGGCGATTCGGCGGCGGGCACGGTGGTCGCCGACCGGCTGGGTGAGGCCGGTGTCGCGTCGACGTCCGCCCCGGCGCTCGAGACCAGCGCGGATGCCGTCTGGCTGACGCTGCAGCGGCGTGGGGTGGAGCGTGCGATCGTCGTGGGCCTCTCGATGGGCGGGTACGTGGCGATGGCGATCCTCGACCGTCACCCCGGGCTCGTCCGTGGCCTCGCGCTTCTCGACACCCGATCGGGGT
>DATKTF010000450.1:0-3786 GCA_035531255.1 Cellulomonadaceae bacterium | reverse complement strand
ACGGCGGGGGCGGAGGCGGACGGGCTCACCGGCGCACTGCCCTGGCCGCGCGTCGCCACGTCGACGGAGAAAGGATCGACCCGTCGAGCGGCCCGCCGGTCTGGCCGACCGCGATCCGCACGACGTCCGCGGAACCACGGTCCTCGGAACCACGGTCCGCGGTGCCACGGTCGCGCGTGCCGAGGTCGAGCGAGCCCAGATCGATCTCCTCCCGCTGGACCGGCAGCCGGGCGAGGAGCCGCGCGGCTGCCGAGGTCGGGACGACCGAGCTGGGAGCGACCGAGCTGGGGACGCCCGACGCCCGGACGGCCGGAGTCGGCACGGCCGAGGTCGCGGCGAGAGCGGCAGCCGTCGCCGCCGTGCCGGCCGTCTCGTACAGCGACGGCACGTCCGTGGCGGGCTCGACCACCGGGTCGAGCTCGGTCAGCAGCGTGATGCCGTGCTCGGTCACTCCGATCAGCAGCCGACGGTCCCCGGCCGCGAGCACCGCGACGCTGGTGTGCCGACCGAGCGCATGACGACCGACGACCGACAGCTGGGGACCGGCCGGACGCCGACGACCGAGCGGTCCCGCGAACCGGCGCTGCGCGTACCAGATGAGCCCCAGCACGCACGCGAGCGAGAGCACGACCCGGCCCGCGAGCACCAGCGTGCTCATCGGACCTGTGCCTCCTCGGCCACGATCTCGGTGATCCGGATCCCGTAGTCCTCGTCGATCACGACGATCTCGCCGCGAGCGATCAGGCGACCGTTGACCATGAGGTCGGCCGGGCTGCCCGCCGCGCGGTCGAGCTCGAGCACGGTCCCCGGGACCAGCTCGAGGACCTCCCGGATCGGGAGCTTGGTGCGACCGAGCTCGGCGGTCAGCGTCATGTCGACGTCGTAGAGCAGCCGGAGGCTCGCACCCTGGACGGCTCCGGTGGCCGCCTTCGGCATGCTCGGCGTGCGCAGCCGGACACCGACCCAGGCCCGTACCTCGCCCTCGGCCACGAGCGGGAAGACCGTCATGCCCTCACCGGTCAGCGCCTGCGTCGCCGGCACGGTGCGAGCGGTGTCCAGGACTCCGGTGCCGAGCACGTCGGCGGCGGCCTCGAGCGCCGGGCGGAGCGCGTCCTCGAGCGGGAGGTCCGGTCCGGTGCCGCTGGTGAGCGCCTCCTGGACCGCGCGGTCCGCGACGACCACCAGGTCGGCGCTCACCGTGCCGATGAACGACGCGACGACTGCCACGTCGGCGGCGGTCGGCATCGGCGCACCTGGTACCGACGACCCCGAGGAGACCTCGAGCGGGACGGTCGACGGCAGCAACCGGGCGATCTGCCGGGCCACCTCGCCTGCGAGGTCCGCGGCGGCGTTGTCTGTGGGCTTCATCAGTGATTCTCCTCGACGGTGACGACCATGCAGGCGAGCCGGTTGCCGTTGGTGCCCGCGGCGGCGCGGGCCATGACGACGCCGTCGACCACGACGTCGAGCGGGGTCGACGTGCGGTGTGACAGCGGCACGACGTCGCCGACCGCGAGGGAGACGACGTCGCGCGGGTGCACCGTCCGGGACGCGAAGCGCACCGACACGTCCACGGGGACCTCACGGATCCCACGGGCGAGCATCGACTGCGCGTGGCGCTGGGCCGCACGCTCCTCGTCCGACCTGGCGTCGAGGTCCTCCCCCGCCCGGAGCCCGGCCAGGAGGATCTCGGCCGGGATCATGAACGACGCGGACGACTCGGACTCGCCCGCCTGGATCGCGAACGCGGCCGTGATGACCGGTTCCGATGCCGGAGCGGCCTGGACGAACTGCGGGTTGTACTGCGCGGACCGGATCGTGACGTCGATCGGCATGACCGCGGCGAACGCGTACGTGAGGTTCGCGAGAACGTGGTGCAGGAGGTCGCGGACCAGGGTCATCTCGATCTCGGTGAGCTCGCGCAGCGACGACTCGTCGACGCGCCCGGGTCCGCCGAGGAGGTAGTCGACCCAGGTCATCACCATGGGGATCGGGAGCTCGAGGATCGCGGTGGAGCGGGTCTGCTCGACCGTGCACAGCAGCACGGTCGTCATCTCGGGCAGCGACCTGACGTACTCGTCGTAGGACACCATCGAGACGCTCTCGAGGGTCACCGTGCTGACCGCGCGGAGCCGTGAGGTCAGCTGCGTGCCCCACTGGCGGCTGAAGGTCTCGAACGCCATCTCCAGCGCTCGCGCGTGGTCGCGCGCGAGCGTCATCGGCCGACGGAAGTCGTAGACCTCCGGGGTCGTCGAACGCCTGCGTCGCGCGGAGGTGCGCTGGGGGTCCTGGACCGTCACGATCCACCTGATCGGCAACGCGCGCGACGATGTGAGGAACATCGCGGCAGCGGAATCCGAGCACGTCGGGACGGCGTCGCGTCCGAGCGACTCTGGGGCCTACCCGCGAGCGGGTGCGAGCCCCGTTCCCCGCATCGTGCGGGGCGGTGCGGCGCCCTCCATGGCGCCTCGACTCACCGGCATCGTGCCGGTCACTGGGTCACGTAGTCCGTGAAGTAGAGGCCCATCACCTCCTCCGGGTACGCCTTCTCGATCTCGGCGAGCAGCTGGGCCTTGAGCGTGTCGCGGCTCGTGGCGACCGTGACCTCGTCGACGGTGCGCTCGGAGTAGAGCGAGATCGCGAGGTCTGCGGCCTTCGAGGTGTCGAAGGTCTTCGCGTCGGCCGTCGCGGTCAGCTGGAGCCCGAGCCCGAGGCGCAGGTAGTGGCCGCCGGCCAGGTTCAGGCTGACCGACGACACCTTCGCGACCGAGCCGGGAACGGGCGGTGGCGGCGCGGCGGCCGCACCGGACGCCTTGCTCATCACGAGGACGTAGTACGCCGCGCCGGCGACGACGAGCACGAGCGCCACCGCGATGATCAGCAGCTTCTTCTTGGGCTTCTTCTTCTTGGTGGCGTCCTTGCCGGGGTCGGCTGCAGGCGCCGCGCCACCAGCGCCGGGGCGCTGGGCGCGCACCGACGAGGCGATGACCCGCTTCTCGACTGTGGCCATGGTCCTACCCTCCTAGCGTGGACTGATCGGCTGCGGGGACGAGCGTCGGTACGAGCGCGCGCACCTGCTCGGGAGCGCTGCTGAGGACGACGAGGTCGACCCGTCGGTCGACCATGAGCGCCTCGGGGCTGGTCCCCGCGACGAGCGGTCGGGCGTCGCCGTAGCCGACCGCCATGATGCGGTCCGGGGCGACGTGGTCGGCCTCGACGAGACGCCGGAGCACCTGCGTGGCGCGGTCCGCGGAGAGCTCCCAGTTCGTCGGGTAGCGGCCGGAGACCGGCAGCACGTTGGCGTGACCTTCGACCGAGATCTGCTCGGTCAGGGCCGCGAGCGCCGGGCCGGCACCGTCGAGCACCTGTCGCGCGGTGTCCGTGAGGTCCGCGCTCCCGTTCGCGAAGAAGACGTCGTCGGCCACGAGACCGATGATCAGCCCGCGCTTGTCGATGGTGAAGCGCACCCGGTCGGAGAGGCCGAGCGCGGCGAGCTTGGCCTTGATCTCGGCCTCGATCGCCTCGAGGTGGTTCGCCTCCGCCTGCGCCGCGGCGAGGGTCTTCGGGTCCACGCCGTCCGAGGTGGCGCCCACGGCCGTGTCGGTCTTGGACTGGCCGGTCGTCGTCGGGGTCAGGCCGGCGTCGGCGGCGAGGTTCACCGAGTCCGGCTTGGCGTTCGTCCCCCCAGTCAACGCTCCCTGCCCGCCGGACACCACGGTCGTGATCGGGGACCCGAATCCGGCGGAGAGCGAGTCGCGCAGCGCGATGTACTTCGTCTGGTCGACC
>DATKTF010000449.1:0-5418 GCA_035531255.1 Cellulomonadaceae bacterium | reverse complement strand
CCGACGGCAGCACCAGGAGGCCCTTCAGCAGCGGACCGAACGCGATGCGGACCCAGTGCACGCGGGCCACGGCGATCGCGAGCGGCGTACCGATCGCGACGGCCAGCACGAACCCGACGACACCCCGTCCGAGGCTGGTCGTGAGCGCGGACGGCAGGTCTCCCCGCGCCCACGCGGCGACGGCCGCCCGGACGACGTCCGACGGGCTCACGACCGACGCGTCCGGCGCGAACCCGACGACGAGCTGCCAGACGGCGAGGAGCGCGACCGGACCGAGCAGGACCGCGCCCACCCGCCGGGCGGACCGGGTATCACGGCCGGCCGGTCGCCCGGGGGAGGGCGCCACGGACGCGCGATCCGGGACCAGCACGGTCGTGTCACGCGGCACGGTGACGCTCCTCGCGCAGCCGATCGGTGATCTCGGCCGTCAGCCGCCGACCCCACGTCGCGGACGCCGCGCTGCGACGGTCCTCGATGCGCCATTCGCCCACGACGCGGCCGGGCCGTCCCGCCATCAGCAGCACGCGCCGTCCCAGGCGCACGGCCTCCCCGACGTCGTGCGTGACGAACACGACGGTCCGTCCCGAGGACAACCAGACGCGTTCGAGCTCGTCGTGGAGCAGGTCGCGCGTGGCGGCGTCGAGCGCAGCGAACGGCTCGTCCATGAGCAGCACCTCCCGGTCCTGCGCGAGGGCGCGTGCCAGGGCCACGCGTTGACGCATCCCGCCGGAGAGCTCGTGCACCCCCGAGTCGCCCGACCCCCCGAGGTGCACGAGCCGGAGCAGCTCCTCGGCGCGGTCGCGACGTTCGCGCCGGCCGACGCCGCTCAGGCGCATCGCCAGCTCGACGTTGCCGCGTGCGGACAGCCACGGGAACAGGGCCGGCTCCTGGAACATCAGGGCCGCACCGTCGCCCGCGACCTCGACGGTGCCCGACGTCGGCTCCTCGAGACCGGCGACGAGGGAGAGCAGCGTCGACTTGCCGCAGCCGGAGGCGCCCACGACGCAGACGAGCTCGCCCGGCTCGATCGTCAGGTCGACCTGCTGCAGGACGTCGGGCCCACCGGTCGTGTACCGCTTGCCGACCTGCCGCAGCTGCACCGCCGGGGTCGAGGTGCGCGGGCGGGCGGGATCGTCGGTCAGGGTGGCGGCGGTCGTCGTCATCGGGGCCTCTCGGGGTGGGACGCACGGGCGGTACGCGTCAGATCGCGTACTGGGCGGGGCGACGCCCCGGACACCGCGCCTCCGCGAGCGGCTCGCCGACCATCCCGGCGGCGAGGGTCGCGCCGTCGTGCGCGTCGATCAGCAGGAACGCGCCCGTACGTCGTGAGACCACGTACTCCTCGGCGACCACCGGTGAGGCGAGCCGGAGCTGCACCTGCCCGATGTCGTTGAGCCCGATCTGCTCGGCCGGGACGATCTCGGCCGTGTCGAGGTCGAGACGCCCGACGACGTCCCGCACCACGGCCTGGACCGTGCGCGTCGTGTGCTTGAGCAGCACACGCGTGCCGGGAAGCAGCGCGCGGTCCGAGAGCCAGGCGATCGTGGCGCGGAGGTCCTGCGTCGGGACGGGCGCGTCGACGACGGCCGCGAGCAGGTCGCCTCGTGCCAGGTCGATGTCGTCGGCGAGGCGCAGCGCGACCGACTGCGGGGCGAACGCCTCGCGGAGCTCGCCGTCGGCGGTGTCGATGCCGACGACGGTGCTGCGACGACCGGACGGGAGCGCGACGACCGCGTCCCCGACCGTGACGACACCCGACGCGATCTGCCCGGCATAGCCCCGGTAGTCGCGATGGCGCTCGTCGCGCGCGGCGCCCTGCGGACGCAGCACCACCTGAACCGGGAACCGGAAGGCCTCGGTGGACGGGTCGACCGCGGCCGGGATCTCCTCGAGCAGCTCGAGCAGGCTCGGGCCGTCGTACCAGGGGGTGCGGGTGGACCGGTCCACGACGTTGTCCCCGGCGAGGGCCGACACCGGCAGCGTCCGCACGTCGGCCAGGCCGAGGTCGGTCGCGACCGCACCGACCTGGGCGGACAGTGCTCGGTACGTCGCCTCGTCGAAGCCCACCAGGTCGATCTTGTTCACCGCGACGACCACGTGCGGCACCCGCAGCAGGCTCGCGACGGCCAGGTGCCGACGGGTCTGCTCGAGAAGCCCCTTGCGCGCGTCGACGAGCAGCACGACGACGTCCGCGGTGCTCGCGCCGGTCACGGTGTTCCGGGTGTACTGCACGTGGCCGGGGCAGTCGGCGAGGATGAACGACCGGCGTGCCGTCGCGAAGTACCGGTAGGCGACGTCGATCGTGATGCCCTGCTCGCGTTCGGCCCGCAGGCCGTCGGTGAGCAGTGCGAGGTCGGCCTGCTCGAGGCCACGGTCGCGGCTGACGCGCTCGACGGCGTCGAGCTGATCGGTCAGGACCGACTTGGAGTCGTACAGCAGACGGCCCACGAGGGTCGACTTCCCGTCGTCCACGGAACCGGCCGTGGCCAGGCGCAGCAGCGTGCTCATCAGAAGTACCCCTCCTTCTTGCGGTCCTCCATGGCGGCCTCCGACGCGCGGTCGTCGGCCCGGGTCGCACCACGCTCGGTCAGGCGGGTCGCGGCGATCTCGAGCACGACGTCCTCCACGTGCGTGGCGTCGCTCTCGACCGCACCGGTGCACGACGTGTCCCCGACCGTCCGGTAGCGCACCCGGCGGGTGGTCACCGGTTCACCCTCGCGCGGCTGCGCGTGCGGGCCGACGGCCAGCCACATCCCGTCGCGCGCGAACACCTCGCGGTCGTGCGCGTAGTACAGCGACGGGAGTGCGATCCGCTCGGCGGCGACGTAGCGCCAGACGTCGAGCTCGGTCCAGTTGCTGAGCGGGAAGACGCGGACGTGCTCGCCGGGGCGGTGCCGTCCGTTGTAGAGGTTCCACAGCTCGGGTCGCTGGTTGCGGGGGTCCCACTGACCGAACTCGTCGCGCAGGCTGTAGATGCGCTCCTTGGCCCGCGCCTTCTCCTCGTCGCGCCGCCCCCCGCCGAAGACGGCGTCGTGCCGGCCGATCGCGTCGAGAAGCGGGACGGTCTGGAGCTGGTTGCGGGTTCCGTCGGCGCGCTCGCGCAGGCGTCCGTCGTCGAGGTAGTCCTGGACGTGCGCGACCTCGAGCCGCAGCCCGAGGCGCTCGACCGTCGCGTCGCGGAACGCGAGCACCTCCGGGAAGTTGTGCCCGGTGTCGACGTGCAGCACCGGGAACGGCACGGGTCCGGGCCAGAACGCCTTGACCGCGAGGTGCAACATCACGATCGAGTCCTTGCCGCCGCTGAACAGCAGCACGGGGCGCTCGAACTCGGCGACGACCTCACGGAGGATGTGGATCGCCTCGCTCTCGAGCGACTGCAGCTGCGTCAGCCGGTGCGTCCGCGGCACGGATCCGGCGTGCTCGGCAGGCGTCGACCGCTCGTCGTGCGTTGCCCGCTCGTCGTGCGTTGCCCGCTCGTCGTGCATCGACCGCCCGTCCGGACCCGACTGCGGGTCCGGTGCCGTCTGCTCGTGGGTGGCGGTCTGCTCGTCGGTGGTCGTCATGGGTGGATCCCGCATTCGGTCTTGGCCAGGCCGGCCCAACGGCCGGACCGGGGGTCTGCTCCGGGGGCGACGCGGCTCGTGCACGGACGGCAGCCGATCGACGGGTACCCGTCGTCGAGCAACGGGTTGAGGGGGACGTCGTGCTCCGCCGCGTACGCGAGCAGCTCGTCGAAGGTCCACGCCGCGAGCGGGTTGATCTTCACCAGGCCGTGCGCCGCGTCCCAGGTGACGACCGGGGTCCCGGCCCGCGTGGGTGCCTCGTCCCGGCGGACGCCGGTCACCCAGGCCTCGTAGCCGGCGAGCTGCTCGGTGAGCGGCTCGACCTTGCGCATCCGGCAGCAGGCACCCGGGTCCCGCGCGAAGAGGTCGACGCCGTGCGCCGCGTCCTGCTCGGCGACGCTCAACCGCGGCACGACGTCGACGACGCGCACCGGCAGCCGCGCGGCGACGAGGTCGCGCGTCGCGAGCGTCTCGGCGAAGTGGTACCCGGTGTCGAGGAACAGCACGTCGACGGTCGCCGCGCCCCGAGCGGTCGCCGCCTGCGCGACCAGGTGCGGGAGGACGGCGTCGGCCATCGAGCACGCGACCGCGAGCCATTCGTCGAACTCCTCGGCGGCCCACGCGGCGACCTCCTGGGCGCTCGCGTCGGCGAGGCGCGGAGCGGCCTCCTCGACGATCGCGCGGAGCTCGTCGGCGCTGCGACGTCCCCGGCGGTGCTGTGCTCCGGGTCGGCCGGTCGGCAGGTCGGCAGCGGTGGCAGGGACGGCAGCGGGCACGAGCCGCAGGCTCGCAGGGGCCACCCGCAGACCGGGGAGCGCCGACCGGGTCGTGCTCGTCGGGGCTCCCGGCCTCGCCCGCTCCTCTCCCTCGGGCGCGTGCGGCGGGTGCGTCGGAGCGGTCATCGCAGCGCCTCCTCGTCCGCGCGGTGCGCCCAGGCGGCGAACGACTCGGAACCCTCGGAGCCCTCGGCGCGCTCGGCGACGTAGCGGCGCACCACGCGCTCGACGTACTCGGGCACGCCGTCGGCGGTGACCTTGAGCCCGCGGACGGTGCGGCCCAGGCCGGCCTCCGCGCGGTCGGCCGAGGCGAGACCGCCGCCGAGGTGGACCTGGTACCCGGGCACCTGGGTGCCGTCGTCGTCGAGCACGAGCTGCCCCTTGAGCCCGATGTCGGCGGTCTGGATCCGGGCGCACGAGTTCGGGCACCCGTTGACGTGCAGGCTGATCGGGGTCAGGGCGCTGAGGTCGCCGAGGTGCTCCTCGAGCGTGTCGATCGCCCGCGCGGCCGTCGCCTTGGTCTCGACGATCGCGAGCTTGCAGAACTCGATGCCGGTGCACGCGATCGTCGATCGCCGGAACGGGCTCGGGTCGGACTCGAGGCCGTGCGCGCGCAGCCCGGTGACGACGGCGTCCACGTGCTCCTCGGGCACGTCCAGGACCAGCAGCTTCTGGTACGGCGTCAGCCGGATCCGGTGCGCGCCGACCCCGTCGGCGAGGTCGGCGACCGCGGTCAGCGTCGTGCCGGACACCCGGCCGACGTAGGGCGCCGCGCCGACGTAGAACCGGCCGTCCTTCTGGCGGTGCACGCCGACGTGGTCGCCCGACCGGGTCGGCTGGGGCGCCGGCGGCCCGTCGGGCAACGCGAAGCCGAGGAACTCGTCCTGCAGCACGCGTCGGAACCGCTCGGCCCCCCAGTCGGCGAGGAGGAACTTGAGGCGGGCCTTGTTCCGCAGCCGCCGGTACCCGTAGTCGCGGAACAGGGAGGTGACGCCGACCCAGACGTCCGGGACGAGGTCCTCGGTCACGAACGCACCGAGGCGTTCGCCGAGGCGAGGGTTCGCGCTCAGCCCGCCACC
>DATKTF010000448.1:0-5547 GCA_035531255.1 Cellulomonadaceae bacterium | reverse complement strand
GCGGTCGCGACGGCGCCCCGGGCCGGGGTGGGGCCCGCCTCGTGGCAGCTCATCCGGCGACCACGGCGGACGCCGTAGCGGTGCGGTCGCCCGCGGAACCGGCGATCGCATCGGCGTCGAGGGACCCGATCGGTTCGACGTCGATCAGCGCGGCCGTCCGCGCGTCGATCGCGTACCGGGTCCCGGCGACGGCGACGACCCGACCGCCGAAGGCCGTGTGCAGGACGACCCGTGCAACCGCACCGGGCCGCAGGCCCATCTCGCGGAGCCGGAACGTCACCGCCTCCGACAGCCGGAGGCGGGTCAGACGCACGTGTGCGCCCTCCGGGGTGTCGCGCAGCGTCATGGCTCCAGCCTAAGGAGAAGGTAAGCCTTACCTCATGACCTTTGGCCTAGACGTGTGCCCGCGCGAGGACGGTGCGTCGGGCGGGTCGCGTCGCCGTCCGGTGTGGGAGCCTGGGGCCGCCGACGTCGGACGACGTCCGGTGCCGGCCGGCGAGGGAGAGACGTGGGAGCGCAGGGACAATCCTGGGACGACCTCAGGAGATTCGTCGTCACGCAGCGCTTCACGATGATGGTGAACCGGTACGAGATCCGCGCGCTCACGGCGGGCGGCGCCGAGGGCCCGGTGCTCGCGGTCGCCCAGCAGAAACGCATGGCGTTCAAGGATCAGGTGACCTTCTACGCCGACGACGCGCGCACGATCCCGGTGTTCTCGTTCCGGGCGCGCCAGGCCATCGACCTCGGCGCGACGTACGACGTCCTGGGCGCCGACGGCACGCCGATCGGCCTGTTCCGCAAGGACTTCGCCGCCTCCCTGCTCCGTTCCACGTGGCACCTCGAGGCCGGTGCGGTGAGCGCCGTCGGGCAGGAGCGCAACGTCCTCGTCGCGATCCTCCGGCGGGTGACCGACGCGATCCCGCTCGCGGTGCACATCGACTTCACCGACCCGCAGGGCCGACCGGTGATGTCCTCCGTGCGCACCTGGGGGCTGCGGGACCGCTACGTGATCGAGGTGCCCGACGCGCGCCTCGACGGCCGGGTCGCGGCCGCGATGGCCGTCGCGCTCGACGCCCTCCAGGGGCGCTAGGTCGGCCGCCCGACGTCCTGTCGCGGCGTCGGGCAGACGGGCGTAGCGTCCCAGACGTGAGGTGATCCCGGACCAATCCAGGCGCCTGGCCAGCACTGGAACCCGGACCGACCGGCCGTCGACGCGTTCAGGGAGCGCACCGTGGCGCAGCTCCGTGGGAAGTCCACCGAACCCGCTGCACGCATCGGGGCGCCCCGGGCAGGCAGGGCGGAGACGTCCGACGGATCCGGGACGGGGGATCGCGGCGCCGGACGGTCCGAGGACGTTCCAGGGGCCGTCGTCCGTTGGGGTGCGGTCGCGACGGTGGTCCGTGCCCTCGCCGCGACGGCTGCGCCGGTGTCCTCGTCGTGGCGCGCGCTCGAGAGGCTCACGATCGGGCTCACCGAGCCGCTGCGGCGGCTCGACCAACTGGCGCTCGACGTCGGCCGGGCCGTGTCCGGTGACGACCACGCCGCGCACCGGGTGCGCGCGACGATCGCCGAGGTCGCGACGCTCTCGCGCCGGGTCGATCTCGGTCCGGTGCTCGGCGCGCACGCGTCAGTCGGTGGGGAACTCGGTGGGGAACTCGTTGGGGAACCCGGTGCAGGGCCGGCGGAGACGGCGGCAGGTGCGCGGCCTCACGTCGCGTCGGCCCCGTCGACCCTCCTCGACGAGACCGAGCTCACGACGCTGCTCCTCGGGGTCGCGCGGGTCGCCGGTCCGGACGACCGCGACACTGCCGTCGACGCGGTGGCCGTGCTCGTGCTCGCGGCCGGTGCGCTCGGGTCGCTCGTGGTCGCGCACGACGAGGGCGGTGCCGTCGGGCTCGTCGCGTGTCTCGAGTCCCTGATCGCGACGGGTGCACTCGGCTGGGCAGCGCCGCGCGCCGTGCCCACGGTGCTGCCGGCGCACGAACCGCGCGGCGCAGCGTGCGGCCTTCCCCGTGACGTGCCCCGTGACGTGCTCAGCGACCTGCCGAGCGACCCCCTCGACGACCTTCTCGCGCAGCTCCGCACGCGCCCGCACTGGGACCCCGACCTGCTGGACCACGTCTACCCCTGGTGGGATCCCCCGGTCGAGGCCATCGACCCCCGGTGGTGGGACGAGGTGCGCGGCTTCCTGGAGGTGCGCCGTCGGTTGACCGAGCATGCGGAGCCGGCACCCGTGCGCCCGCAGGACGCACTCTGGTCCGACGGCATCACGGGGGTCGAGCTCGCCGACGTCTCGGCAGGTTCGACGATCACGCTCATCGGCACCGGCTTCGGCGCGCGCCAACCCGCGGGCGTCGCGCTGCTGCTCCCGACGGCGCGTGGCTGCCGGCCCACCACGCCGCTCTCGTGGTCGGACACCCGGATCACCGCGGTCCTGCCACCCGAGGTCGCCTCCGGGTCCGTAGGCTTCGCCGACGCCGGATACGTGGCCGGGTACGACGCGTGGGCCGCCCGCCGCAACGCCGTGGACGCCGCGCTCGCGAGCCTGCCGTGCGTACGGTCGGTACCGGTGCTGACCGAGCCGTTCCACGAGAGCGTGCCGCCGACCACGGCCACCCGACTGCATGCCGGAACCCCCGCCGTCGCCGCATTCAGCGCGAACGGCACGAGCGTCCTCGCCCTCGAACCGGGGATCCCGCTGCGGCTGCGCTGGACGGTCCGCAACGTCGAGACCCTCACCGTCGAGCGGACGTCGGCCACCGGTCCGCTGCTCGACGGTGCGACGACACTGGTCGACCCGGTCGCGACATCGATCGCGCTCGGGGTCCCGTCCTACTCGACCCTGCAGGTGTGGACGTACCGGCTCACGGTCACCGGTGCGGCCGGACCCCAGGTGAGCAGCACCGTCACGGTCGTGGCGGGCAAGCGCCCCGCCCTTCGGATCGAGTCGATCGAGGTCACGCAGTCGGTCCGGCCCGTCCCGGAGCCGGCCGGTCTGGTCGAGTCCAAGCCGACCGTCGTCAGGGTCGCCGTGCGGCACGGGCTCGCGGGGTTCGGCAACGACCTGGTGGCTGACGTGCGCGGACGGATCCGGGTGCATGGACCGGAGATCGGGGTCTCCCCGTGGTTCGACGCGGCAAACGGCAGCGGTGCGCTGATGGCACCGAACCCGGGCACGTCGATCACGGTGCGTGCCGCCTCGATGCGGTCGGTCCCGGTGCGGGGGACGACGAACGACACGCTCGACTTCCTGGTGCCGCCCGGCTGGGCGCGTGGTGCGGCCACGCGGTTCGACGTCGAGGTCCGGGTCGACGGGTTCGGCGCAGCCGGTGGGTTCGCCGGGTATCGCGAGCGGGTGGCCCGGTCGGTGGGCCCGTTCGGCTTCGAGACGCGGAGCGCGCTCCAGCTGCGGTTCATCCGGGTCGCGTGGGACGGCGGCGCGGCACCGTCGGCGGAGGAGTGCACGTCGACGCTCGCGGGCGTCGTGCCGTTGCTGCCGGCACCGACGGCAGGGATCGCGGCCGTCCCCGGTGTCGGCGTCCAGACCGTCACCGTCGCGACGGGCAGCAACGGGAGCGAGGAACGCCGGGCGCTGATCGACGACTGGGCGGAGCGGCGGGACTGCACGGCGTTCGAGCCGCTCGCCGAGTGGCTGGGCTACGAGCGCCCCGAGGACGACGGCGCGATCTGGGTGCTGATCCCCGGGCGGTTCGTCTGCGGCGAGGCGTACGACGTCCCGAGCTCGGTGTGCCTGACCCCGCCGAACGACAGCCCGTACGCCGCGCACGAGCTCGCGCACTGCCTCGCGCGGCGGCGCACCGACCCCACCGGCGCGTCGACCGAGGCGTGCGCGTCCACGTCGGCCACGGCGCGAGATCGGGACCTGAGGAGCCGGTGATGAGCGTTCCGGAGTACCTGGCGATCCGCGGTCGGCTGGACCGGGCGGGACGTTTCGCGCCGCGGCACTGCACGTCGACGACGTACGTGCGTGAGTGGCCGCGTGGCACCTCGACGGACGAGCTCGAGCGCATCGGTGCGGGCCCCGACCTGGTGGTCGTCGAGACCGTGGGCGACGACGGCGAGGTGCTGCAGCGCGAGATCGCCGAGGTCCGTGCCGAGGCGGTCTGCGAGCCCGGTGGTTCGAGGACGTTCCGTGTGCGTGCCTACGTCGGTCTGCACGAGCGCGCCTCGGAGGTGCGGGTCCGGCGGGACGACCGCGTCCTCTGGGAGCAGTGGATCCCCGGCGCGCCGACGGTCGAGGTGCGGCTCGAGCGGGCGCCGAGACGCGGCAGCGTGAGATCCACCCGCTCCGCGGTGCTCGCGCTCGCGTACTCGCCACCTGCCGACGAGGCGCTCGCGTCCGTGACCGTCGTGTACCGCTGGGGCGAGCGCGGGTTCCGGACCGTGCACGTGGGTCCGCTTCAGAGCATCGTCGAGATCCCCGCGGACGGGCTGCCGGGCGGGCCGGGGTGCCGGTTCCTCGTGACGTACTCCAGCGGGCTGCGCGGGTGCTCGGCTGCGACGGAGGTCTTCGACTGGGAGCCGATGCCGCCGCAGGTCACGCTCGTCCGGCCCGCGCCCGGCGAGCGCGTGGTGGCCGGCGTGCCCGTGGTGCTCGAGGGCTTCGCCGAGGACCCGCAGCACGTCGCGGCGCCGCTCGAACCGCAGCGACTGGTGTGGATGATCGACGACCAGGTGGTCGCGACCGGACCGCTGACCTCGGTCGACACCCTCGCCCCGGGGCACCACGACGTCACGCTGGTGTACCGGGGCGACCTCGAGGCCGAGGCGTCGGTGCCGGTGTGGGTGCGCAAGCCCGAGGTGCCGACGGCGGACCGGTGGCCGGACTGGGACCCGATCGCGCTCCGCTGAGGCGGTGCCGCTGCGCCCGCGGCGTGCTGAGCAGGGCGGACGGTCCTAGTCTCGATCCATGGCCACGTACTTCGACGTGCATCCAGTGAACCCGCAGCCGCGGTCGATCGCGCAGGTGGTCGCGATCCTGCGCGACGGCGGGCTCATCGCGTACCCGACGGACTCCTGCTACGCGCTCGGCTGCATGATGGGCAGCCACACCGGCGCCGACCGCATCCGGGCCATCCGACACCTCGACGAACGCCATCACTTCACGATCGTCTGCGCGGACTTCGCTCAGCTCGGTCAGCTGGTGCACCTCGACAACGCGCCGTTCCGGGCGATCAAGGCCGCGACGCCGGGCCCGTACACGTTCATCCTCCCGGCGACCAAGGAGGTCCCCCGACGTCTCGCGCACCCGAAGAAGAAGACGATCGGCGTGCGGATCCCGGATCATCCCCTGGTCCAGGCGCTGCTGCGCGAGCTCGGTGAACCGCTCCTCTCGAGCACGCTGCTGCTGCCCGGCGCGGAGGAGCCGCTCACGGAGGGCTGGCTGGTCAAGGACGAGCTCGACCACCTGGTCGACGCGGTGATCGACGCGGGTGACTGCGGCACCGAGCCGACCACCGTCGTCGACTGGTCGGACGGTGCGCCGGAGGTCGTCCGGGTGGGCGCGGGGGACCCGTCGCGCTTCGA
>DATKTF010000447.1:0-5107 GCA_035531255.1 Cellulomonadaceae bacterium | reverse complement strand
GGCGCCGAGGGAGCCGACGAGGATGTCGAGCCAGGCGGAGGAGGCCGTCCCGGCGAGCTCCCGGCGGCCCGTCAGGAGGACCGAGATCACCATCGCGACGTAGAAGACGACGTACCCCGCATCGGCGACCGAGAGGAAGGGGACCGTCACGCCACGGAACGCCTGCACCCCGATCAGCGTGTCTCCACTCGACTGCGCCGTCATCGCGGCAGCGATGAGCACGATCTCGCCGCGGGCGAACCTGGCACGCCGCGCCGCGAGCCAGCACACGAGCACCGCGCACCACCGGGAGGCGACCCCGGGCCACCCGTCGACGACGGCGTCGAGCGCACCCTGATGGAGCACGAGGTCGACGGTGTAGGCGAGACCGAAGAGCCCCGTGGCCCAGAGCGCAGCGAGACGCGACTCCCACCTGAATCGCGAGCGCACGTGCCCCCCTGGCGTTCGAGCCAGTGGCGCGGGCTCGCTGAGGTGATCATCGACCCAGGTCAGCGCCACGTGAGGGCAAAGGACGCCGCACGCGTTCTTTTCACCCCCGCACACGTTCGATGCCGTCGCAGACTCGAGCCCCGCCCTGCGGAGCGTGGGCCCTCACGCCCAGGGCTTCAGGGCACCCGGCAGACCGGTCTCGCCTTCCTGTTCGCGGCTCGCGTGAGCGAGCTCGGACTCCACGCGCTTGAGCTCGGCGGCGGCGACCTGCGCGGCGATGTCGACGTTGACCGCCAACTGCTTCAGCCCGATGAGCAGGGTGATCAAGCCGGCCAGCGCGAAGAGGGCACCCACGGCTAGGGCCGCGCCGCTGCTGGAGGCCAGCATGACGAGAAACTGGCCGAAGACGAGTAGAAGCACCCCGGTGACGACGAGGGATGACGACGGCGCAAACTCTCTGCTGTTGATGGCGAGCTCCTCCGGGTGGGGACGGACAGGTCGGCGCCGGCCTGATCTCCCAGGCACCAGCTGCGCCGTGTCCTTGGTACACCCGGCTCGTCGGGCCGAGCCGTACGGGGTTGTCTGACCAAACGGTGGAGGGCGCACGAGCGTCGTGCCGCTGCGTGCGCCCCTCGCTCACATCGTCGGCGGGGCAGGCCGTTCCGTCGTCTCGGGCTGGTCGTCCTCGTCGTCCGCGAGGATCAGGTACAGCGACCGACGTGCCTCACGCAGCACGGTGCGTGCGGCCTCCTGCTGCGCGGCGGTACCCGAGCGGACGATCTGCCGGGTGGCGCTCGCGAGGTCCTCGACGGGTCCGCGCAGGTCGACCTGGGGGCCGAGGTTCTCCTTGAGGGCGGCGAACGGGTCACCGAGCTCGGCCGCGTTCTCGGACACGTAGGCGCGACCGGTCTCGGTGAGGGTCGCGAGCTTGCGACCTTGGCCGCGGGTGACCTCCACGAGGCCCTCGTCCTCGAGCTGGGCGAGCACCGGGTAGATCGTGCCGGGGCTCGGGCGCCAGGCGCCTTCGCTGCGCTCGGCGATCAGCTGCATGAGCTGGTAGCCGTGCATCGGCTCCTCCGCGAGGAGCTGCAGGACGGCGGCGCGCACGTCACCGCGCGGGGCACGCATGCCGCGTCGTCGTCCGCGTCCCTCGCCGTCGGGACCGGGTCCGCCGTGGCGGTGCGGGCCTGGCACGAAGCCTGGTCCGAAGCCGCCCCCGAAGCCGGGGCCGCGGCCGAACGGTTCATGGTGGTTCCTCGGCCGGTGGCCGCCGTGCATCATCTCTGTCATGCGTGCGTCTCTCACGACGCTCCCTTCATCGATACGTCAACGATATATCGCTACTGTATCGATGGCAAGGGGTCGCGCGACGGCACCCGACGCTGCCGTCAGACGAGGCGCACCTCCGTGCCGCTGACCGGCTCGCGGTCGTCCCGATCGGCGCCGCCGTCGAGGGTCGCGCCGTCGTCGAGGGTCGCGGTGGCGGAGGAGCCGGAGTCAGGTGCGCGACCCGTGGAACGTCGGCGCTGACGCACCCCGCCCAGCACCGCTGCCGCGATCAGGGCGAGGCCGAGGCCCATCAGGATCCTGCTGCCGGTCGGGCCGTGCGCCCACACGGCGACGTAGCCGATCAGCGGCACGGAGAAGACGGCGCGGTACGCGGTGGTCCCCCGCAGGGTCACGGTCCACGGATCAGGGATGGTGTTCGCGTCCCCCTGGGTCTGCACGACGGGTCCGGAGGCGCCCGGCGTGAGGGCGATGATGCGGTGCACCATCAGCTCCTCGGGCTTGTCCGGCCGGTGGAACACGACGACGTCGCGCACCTGCAGCGCCGCGATCGGGACGCGTTCGGTGACGACCACACCGCCGACCGCCAGCCCGGGCCGCATGCTCCCGGAGAGCACTGGACGGATCTGGTACTGACCGGAGATCACCGCGGCTGCACCGAGGCCGGCCAGCGCCAGCACGGCGACGAGCACCAGGTTGCTCAGCAGGCGTCGGGTGCGGCTCGGACCACTGCTGTGGACCGCCCCCATGGCTCCTCCTCTGGTCGACTTAGGCGTGCGGGCCGGTTCGCGATGACGCCCCGTGGTGGAGGGTCGACGGGACCCTCCACCACGGTCTAGCGCATCAGCCGGTGAACGACCAGGTCAGCGTCGGGGTGACCGAGCCGCCCATCGCGTCGTTGGTCAGGCTCGCCGGGGTGGTGTACGAGCCGGACACGCCTTCCCAGGCCGCCGCCGTGTGGCTCCCGGAGCTGCTGATCCCGCCGCACAACGAGTCCTGGCCCGCGTAGAAGTTCACCCAGTAGGTCGCGGATTCTCCCGGCGCAAGCTTGACGGGATTCTCCACGACGGACGGGTGCAGGTTGAGCGCGGTCGTCAGCGGCCCGTTCCCCTCGACCCACGGACCCCCTGAGGCGTCCTTGCCCTGGATGCACACGTTCATCTCGTTCAGCAGCACGGCTGAGGACGCCGAGCTGCCGTGAGTCGCGGTCATCTGGATCGAGGAGAAGGTGGTCGGGATGTTGCCGGTGTTGGTCATCGTGACCTCGGTGGCCGGCGACTCGAAGGTCGACCCGACGGGGCCGACGGCCGGCAGCGTGAGTGCGTGGCAGTGGTCGGCCGCCGACGTACAGCCGGGGACGTTGGCTGCGGACAACGACATGTCGATCGTGCCGGCGGTGATGGTCTGGGCGCTCGCGGTGGATGTCGTGAACGTGGCGCCGGCGCCGGCGCCGATGGCCGCGACCCCGACGAAGCCGACCCCGAGAAGAGCGATGAGCGGACGTGAGACAGACATGACTGACCTCCAGTTGCACAAGAGCGTCGGTTTCGCCTTTGGCTCCCTGTCGGCCCCCCCATGGCGACCACATGACCGACAGATCGTCACCCGCTCGCGGTCCAAGCGAACCGCGAGGCCTGTCTAGCACCGTCGCACCCGCGAAACGGTCATTCCGTGTCAAATAGACCCATTTGGGTCAGTGCCCACGCATGCCCACGGGTGCCCACGAGCACCCGCCAGTCGCCGCCCTGCGCGACCCGGTGCCCGGCCTCGGGGACGGCGCCGACGGTGGGGGCCGCCGTTCCCGGCAGCCCCCACCGTCACGATCGTCAGCCCTCGTACTGGATCGTGACCGTCGGCGTGACGACGCCACCCTGAGCAGCATCGGTCAGGCTCGGCGGCGTCGCGTACGTGCCGCCGTACGACGCATTGCCGCACGACGTGGTGTTCAGACCGGCATAGAACTCGGCCGTGTACGCGTCAGTCGGAGGTCCATTCGGCCCGACGTACCCGGCAACCTGCTGGCCCTTCCCGCTGTTCATCGCCTGCAGCGTGCTGACCAGCCCGTTGAAGACCACCCCGCCGACACCGCCGTTGAGGCTCGGCGGGCTGTAGATGCACAGGGACAGCTGGCTCCACATCGCCGCGTCCGCCGCGGCGGCGGGTCCGGCGTTTCCGACTCCGATCCAGACCTCATTCGCCTTGACGGTGCCGTTGTTCGTGATCGTGATGATCGAGGCGGGGGTCTTGAACGTGGATGCCGTCGGACCGAAGTCCGCAAGCGTCAGGGTCTTGGTGTTGTTGCCGGACGTCGCGTCGGGCGAGCTCAACGTCACGTCGAGCGTGCCGGCGGTGATCGTCTGGACGCTGTGCGTCGCGTCGGTGAACGTGGCACCGACGCCGACGCCGATCGAGGCGACCCCGATGAAGCCGATGCCGAGGAAGGCCATGGTGTGGCGCGAGAGGGACATGAGGAACCTCCAACTGTGGGAGAGCGCCGGTTTCGCCTTTGGCTCCCCGTCGGCCCCCTGCGGCGACCACATGACCAGCGGATCAACGCTTCGCTCGCGGTTCGTTCGGACCGCGGTCATTGCCTAGCACCGCGGTCAACCGAATACGGGCAAACCAGGGCAGACGTCACCCGTTCGCATGACGTTTACATGGCAATTACATGAGATTCGCCCAGCCTCAGCACAGGTGAGGCGGACCTTTGCTTGACGCTCCACGGGGCACGTCGCGGAGCTCCTCAGCCCGCCAGTTGGCCTCGGGCTACGGGAGCTTGACGGTGGTGCAGTCGAGCGGCGCCGTGAGCGTCTTGGTTCCTTGGATGGTCGGGGTGACCTGCGCGACAAGAGACCGCGCCCCTGGCGTGCCCATCAGGACGTCGACGCTCAGGTTGGCCGTCGCGCCCGGAGGGACGTTGACCCACAGGGTCTGGACGGGGTGTCCGGAGTCGTTCTGGCCGGTCGCGGCTACAGCCTTGCCATCGACGGACGCCGCGAGGAGGGTGGCACCCGTCGGCAGGTAGACGAAGACGACGTACCGCTGCTCGCCCTTCGTCAGCCCCAGGTTCCCGTACACGCTCCCACTGATGGAGTCGCTCAGTCCCGCAAGTGCCGAGGGCTTGAGCGCGTTGGCGAGGGCGAGACTCACCCGGTCGACCTGCCGACCGTCGGGAGTGCACACCGCCGCACCCGTCGTGAGCGTCGTGCCGAGGTAGTAGTCGAGCTTCGACGAGGACTGGTTGTTCAGGTACACCCCGATGACGTCCTTGGTCGGGGTGCTCTCCGGCAGGTCGCGGGCCGCGAACGGGGTCGAGGCGAAGACGGCCTGCACCGCCGGATCGGTCAGCCACACGTCCAGGTTGCGAGCAGCGGCAGCGGTGCGCAGCGAG
>DATKTF010000446.1:0-6764 GCA_035531255.1 Cellulomonadaceae bacterium | reverse complement strand
GCGCTGTTGCCCAGGCGTCGAGGAGGCGCTCGGTGTGGACGACATGGAACCTCGGCGCCGAAGCCCTCCGCGCCTCCAAGCTCCTGCGCATGGCATCACCCACCGAACGACTCGCGCTGCTCAACGCGATCACCACGGATGCGGCACGGTTGTGTGTGCACCTGGACGACACCCGCGACCCCGCCTCCCGGCGCACAGGGAGAACCTGTACACGACCGTCGAGCTGCTCGCCGCCGAGAAGACCCTCATCGACGCGACCGAAACGGCCGTCCATGACAACAGGATCCGGCGCGGGGCGGGCGAGTTCCGCGCTGAGCGGCACCTGGCGGGCCTGGCCCCCGACCAGCGGGCCGCGGTGGAGGCGATCATCACCTCCGGGCACCTGCTGGACGCGATGGTCGGGCCCGCGGGGTCGGGAAAGACCACGACCCTGGCCGCACTGGTGTCCTACTGGCAGCAATGGGTCGGGCCCGTGATCGGTTTGGCACCCTCGGCCGCCGCCGCCCACACCCTCGCCGGGTCGATCGGCGCCCCGTGCGAGACCACCGCCAAGTGGATCTACGAGTCGGTCGGGGATGGCGCCCAACGTCGCGGCGTCCGGTACGGCGCCCTCGACCAGGCCCTTCGCGCCGTGCCCAGCTACCCCCGGCAACAGGTCATCCACCAGGAGATGTGCGCGCTGCGGGTCGAGCAGGACCAGTGGCGCGCCACCCGCGGGCAGCTGATCATCGTCGACGAAGCCTCCCTGGCCGACACCCGCACCATGTCCACCATCACCGAACAGGCCCGCGCCGGCACAGCGAAGGTGCTCCTGGTCGGGGACCACCTGCAACGCGGGTCCGTCGACGCCGGCGGTGCGTTCGGACTGCTCGCCCGGCGCGGACCCACCGCCGAGCTCACGTCCCTGTGGCGGTTCACCCACCCCTGGGAGGCCCGCGCCAGCCTCGAGCTGCGCCGCGCCCACCCGGCCGCCCTGGACGTCTATGCGGAGCACGGTGCTTTCACCGCCGGCACCCGCGACGACATGCTCGACGCCGCGCTTGACGCGGTCGCCACCGCCCGGGCGAACGGGTCAACCGCGGTACTGCAGGCCGCTGACAACCGCACCGTGCTCGAGCTCAACGCCCGAGCCCACGCCACCCGCGTCCGCGCCGAAACCACCAGTAGTGACGGCGTCCTGCTGCACGACGGCCTCACCGCCGGGATCGGGGACCGCATCGTCGCCCGCCGCAACAACCGCCGCCTGCCCACCCCCGACGGGTACGTACGTAACGGGTCCCTGTGGGACATCACCCGCGTCCTGCCCGGCGGCGCCCTCCTCGCCCGACCCGCCCCCACCACCGCCGATCAGCCCGTCACCGGCACGCGACCCGGTAACAGCGCCCGGCCCGTCGAGGGCGCCAGGTCCGGCGACCGCGGCACGGTGCACCTACCCGCGGACTACGTCGCCGAGCATGTCGAGCTCGGCTACGCCACCACCACCGCCCGCACCCAAGGCATCACCGTCGACCAGACCCACACCATCGCCGCCCCCGGCATGGCCCACGAAGACCTCTACGTCGCCATGTCGCGAGGCAGAGACCTCAATCACGCCTACGTCGTGCTCGACGACCCCGACACCGACTTCCTGCCCGGCAACCCCAACCCGCCATCCGCACGCGACGTCCTCGACCAGATCCTCGCCACCTCCCACACCGAACCCACCGACACCGAAACCTGGGAGATCCACCACCCCGACCAACCCGTACCCGTGCCATCCGCACGATCTCAGCGCCGAGCGTCCGCGCTGTCCGCCCTCGACCCGATGAGTCTCGCCCCGGCGTCTTCACCCGACGCACCCGTCATCAGCATGTGACCGCATCGCCAACCCGATCGAAGGAGCGCCATGTCTTCCACCGTCACCGGCCCGTCGCGGCTGGAGTTCCTCACCGTCGCGCAGGCCGCCGAGGAGCTCCACGTGACCGAACGATTTATCCGCAAGCTCATCGCCACCGGGGACCTGCGCGCAGTCAAGGTCGGCGCCCGCGTCGTCCGCATCCGCCGGACCGACCTCGACGACCTGCTGCGGCCGGCGCGGGTAGTGCCGCGACTCGGACGACCGTGACGCGGCGCGACTCGCTGAAGCGTTGTGAGAGGACTTTCCGGAGCGGTGCCCGGGCGACTGCTTGGAGATCGTTCGCAGGCGACGCTGCGCCATCAGCTATGGGCGCGGATCGCCGAGCACGCCGTGCCCTGGACCGACCCACACGTCGCCGGCACTCAACCGCGATACTGCGATATATGGCACCTGGCCAGACAATCTCAGTATCGCTTATCGCCGACACTGCTACGCTTGGAGCATGTCTGACGCAGCAGCCACTGCCTCCCGGCTCGCCGCCGGGCAGTGGGGCCTGCTCACGACGGCCCAGGCCCAGATGCACGGGATCAGTCGCGACCAACTGAACCACCTCGTGAGCGTCGGCATCCTTGAGCGCGTCGAGCACGGCGTCTACGCCGCCACAGCCGCGCCGGACGGGTACCGCGACAAGCGGGTCGCGTGGCTGGTGCTCGCCCCCGGGATGATGGCTGAGGAGCGCCTGGCCGATCCTGCGGCGACGGGCGTCCTGTCGCACACCTCCGCTGCCGCGCTGCACCAGCTCGGTGACCTGCTGGACGACATCCCTGAGGTGACCGTCTCGCACCGCAAGCAGACGCGACGGCCCATGCGCGTCCACCGCCTCCCGTTGACCGCCAGCGACGTCACCCTCGTGGACGGCCTGCCGGTCACGACACCTGAGCGGACCGTCGCTGATCTGCTTCGCGATGGGCACGACCTGGACCACATCGCCCGCCTGACCGGCGACGGCCTGACCCGGGGCGTCATCGACCTCACGACTCTTGCCCGCCAGCTCGAACCCGTCGCACACCGCATGGGAGCCGACGACGGACCGGCGGCCGTCGACAGACTGATCGAGTTCGCCGGCCTGGACGTGACCAGCCTGCTGCACTCCCCTGCCGGTCAAGACCTCGTCAACGTCGGCTGGACCAGCGCCATCCAGTGGATCCTCGACTCGGTTGAGCAGACCCGACCAGACGCGAAGTCCGCCACGGCGTCGCCCCGCCCGGAGCAACAGGCACCCGCGGTGGACATCGCCATGCAGCTGAAGAACAGCCCCGCCGTGCGTGCCGCCATCGATGCGGCCCAGTCCCCGCAGGTGCGGTCGACGCTGCGATGGCTGAACTCCCCCGCCGGACGTCACGCGACCCGCGCCGCCCAGACGGCACAGCAGCGCGCATGAGCGAGGACGCCTACACCAGCCCCTCCGCGATGTGGGAGTCCGTGCTAGCCCAGGGGCGCGCACGAGCACGGGAACGTGGCGTCGACGCCCAGGGATTGCAGCGCCGGCTGGTGTACTCGCGGTTCTTGGCGCGGGTGTTCGCCAGTCCGGACAGTCCGTGGGTGCTCAAGGGCGGAACCGCGACATTGATGCGCGTACCGACGGGCCGCACCACCAAGGATGTGGACCTGCTGGCGCAGGCGCGTGACCTGCCCGCCGCCGTTGCGGACCTGCGCCGGCTCGCAGCCGCGGACCTCGGGGATCACTTCCGGTTCGTTCCGATCAGTGAGCGCGACAACCCCGGTGGCGGCGGTCAGCCGAATGTGACGACCCGCCGAGTCACCTTCGACGCGTTCTGCGGCACCCGGCGGGCGCTGCCCAGCTTCGGGGTCGACGTCGTCATCGGGTCGTTGATGACTGCCGCGCCGGACGAGACCGTCGATGACCCGATCCCGCTGCGAGGCATCACCCCACCGATGGTGCGCCTGTACCCGCTGGTGGACCACATCGCCGACAAGGTCTGCGCGACGATGACCACCTACGGTTCCGGGGCGTCAAGTCGGGAGCGCGACCTGGTGGACCTGGTGGTGTTCGCTCTGAGCCAGGACGTGTACGGGGCTGAGCTGACGTTCGCGATCCATGCGGAGTGGGCCAACCGTGAGCTGGCGGGTTCGCCACGGTTCGAGCCGCCGGCCGCCTGGCGGACGAGATTCGCGCCGCTGGCTCGCAAGACACCGGCGTGCACGGTGGTGACGTTCGATGACGCTGTCGAGCTTGTCGCCCGGTTCTTGGCCCCGCCGATGGATCGGTCGGCCGGCCACCTCCGGTGGGTCGCAGGCGAAGGCGCGTGGATACCGCTCCCGAAACCCACCGATTCAGCGCCTACTGGCATGCCATAACGTGCCATAAGGGGGTTCAAACGAGTGCATCTCGGTTCATCCTCGTGTACGCTCGCAAGCGTCTGACCTGCAGTTTTACGGTCTGACTAGGGCCCCAGATCCCGCCCGCGTTGGCTTCCCAAGCTGATAGCGCGAGTTCGATTCTCGTCACCCGCTCCAGTGTCTCCGCAGGGCCCCGTGTCGATTCTGTCGGAGCGGAGACCTTGGTTCTGGTCGTCTCGTGCTCTCAGGCGGATGGATCCGGCCGCGAGCGCCCGACGTCGTCGATGGGGCACCTCGAGCGCCGCGAGCAGAATCCTTCTCACATGAAGTCTTTGCGCTTCACGCGGTCGCCGAGCCAGCCTGAAGACCGTCAACTCACAGCTCTGCAACAGGTCCACGATCGGCTCCGCGGGGCGGCCCTGATCGAGAGCCCGCAACACCGCGATGGAGCACGTCGTCTCCAGGTTGGCCGCCGGGGCCGACAGTGAGGACGTCTCTCTCACGCCCGTCCGCTCACGAGTACCAGGACGCCCTGATCCGCCCGATGGTGCTCGAGCTGCAGCCGGCCTGGTCCACCCACCTGAGGTCGCGCGCACGCCTGCGCGACAGGCCCTGCACCCACCTGGTCGACCCGTCCCTGGCGGCGGCAGCACTCGACGCCACCCCTGCGAAGCTCCTCCGGGACCTGAACACCCTCGGCCTGCTGTTCGAGTCACTCGTCGTCCGCGACCTGCGCGTGTACGCAGACGCCGCCGACGCAGCGGTCTACCACTACCGGGACTCCGACGGACTCGAGGTCGACGCCATCGTCGAGGAACGCGACGGAACATGGGGCGCGTTCGAGGTCACGCTCGGCACTGGCCAGATCGACCACGCGGCCGCCCAGCTCCTGAGGTTCGCCGAGAAGGTCGACACCACCAAGGTCGGCGCGCCCGCTGTCCTCGGCGTCATCACCGCGAACGGGTACGGCCTGACCCGCCCCGACGGCGTGGTCACCATCCCGATCGGCACCCTCGGACCCTGAAACGGCCCGGCCACGCGTCCCTGGATGTGGGCCCACGACGCCGCGATGCGCCAGTGCCGGGCGATGGAGGAACCGCTCACGGCCGAGACCGGGGTGCTCGCCGGGCTGCTCGACGGTGCGGCGCCACAGGCCCAGCGCCGACCGGCTGGAATTGCGCATCGATCGCGTCAGTCGCTTCGTTCCCGCGAGATCGGGCCCGGTCATCGGGTCGCTCATGACGCCACTCCGGCACGGGGCCGACGGCGGCTCGGTCGCCTGCGGCGCAGGCGCTAACCTCCTGGCAGCGGTTCGACGGACTTCTGTTCCCTGGACATGTCCCCTCCGCACGATCATTCGTGCTGCCCGGGGGACGTCGTCGTGGATTCAGTTCGGCTCAGTGGGAACGCACTCGCGTCGATGTCCGACGGCAACGTCAGTGAGGTCGAGCGAATCCTCGAGGACTACGTCGTGAGCCAGGGCCTGGGGCGTCCGGGCCCGGGCGAGTCGCGCTCGTGGCGCAACAGCCTGCCCGTCCTCGCGCGCGACCTGCGCGATGCCGGTCTCGGGGCGGTCGAGGTGCTGGCCGAGTACCGGCTCCCGCTGAGCTCGAAGCGCGCCGACGTGATCCTGGCCGGCACCCATCCGCGCACCGGGGCGCCGTCGTACGTCGTGGTCGAGCTCAAGCAGTGGAGCACCGCGCGGCGCTGGCAGGACAGCGCCACCCTGGTCGACGTCGACGGGGCCCGGTACCGCCCGGTGCTGCACCCGTCGCTGCAGGTCGCCGGGTACGCGAGCTACCTCGCGGACTTCGTCACCGATCTCGCCGACCAGAGCGATCCGCTCGCGAGCGCCGCCTACCTTCACAACGCGACCGACCGCTCGATCGCGGACCTGTGGACCGTGCCGGCCGCATCCGAGGCCCGCATGTTCACGGGTCAGCGACGCGGCGAGTTCCACGAGTTCCTGCGCTCCCGGCTCTCGCCCAGCTCCGGCGTCGCGGCGGCGGACGAGCTGCTCGCGTCGTCCATCGCCCCGTCCAAGCAGCTGCTCGCGGCAGCCGCGAGCGAGATCCGCGACCGCGAGCAGTTCGTGCTGCTCGATGAGCAGCGGGTCGCCTACGAGATCGTGATGCGCGCCGTCGACCAGGCGCGCGCGTCGGACCACAAGACGGTCGTCGTGGTGACAGGCGGGCCCGGCAGCGGCAAGAGCGTCATCGCCCTCTCGCTGCTCGGTGAGCTCGCCCGCCAGGGCCGCACGGTGCTGCATGCGACCGGCTCGAAGGCGTTCACGCACACCCTGCGCCAGGTCGCCGGCAAGGGTTCGAGCCGCACGAAGAGCCTGTTCATGTACTTCAACAGCTTCATGACCGCCGAGAAGAACGGGCTCGACGTGCTGATCCTGGACGAGGCGCACCGGATCCGGGCGCAGTCGGTCAACCGGTACACGCCCAAGGCGATCCGGGCGGTCGCGCGGCCGCAGATCGAGGAGCTCATCGATGCCGCACGCGTGCCCGTCTTCTTGCTCGACCAGCACCAGGTGGTGCGCCCCGGCGAGATGGGCACC
>DATKTF010000445.1:0-2212 GCA_035531255.1 Cellulomonadaceae bacterium | reverse complement strand
GCCGGTGGGAAGAAGTCGGAGATCGACGGCGGCTGGAACCCGCCACCCTCACCAGAGGCGGCGAGTAGCTGTGTCGTCGCAGCGGTGAACAGAGCAGACTCCCGCGGGTGAGTGGGCCATCGGAGCATCCGCCACAGTGCGTGAGTCCTGAACTCGGACGTGCACCGCGGAGACTCCGAAGCACCAGGCCATCATGGATCGGGTGAAGCGTAACCTATGCGCGCTCGTCCTCCCGACCCGGACGCTCGGGAGGATCGGGACGCGTCGACGCGTCGACGTACGGGACGCGCCCGCGGAGGACCGCCCGGTAGTCGAGCAGCGCCGACCCGACCACCCCGACCGCGAGAACGACCGCCAGCACAGCGCGGTCATAGAAGACCTGGTCGCGGATCACAGCGAGCACCACGATCACGACGAGCATCTTCGCGAGCCAGCTGCCCATCACGACGGCGGCCGTGGTCGTCGCGGTCGAGTCGGCCGTACGGAGCATCGCCACGACGGTCGTCCCGCTGAAGACGAGCGTGATCCCCACGCCGATCAGGGCGCCCCAGACACCCGGCAGCCCGCGCGTCGCCCAGCCCGCCGCGACACCGACGGCGAGCAGGAGCACCAGGAGGCGCAGCATGCTCCGCAGGGCGGTCCTGAAGACGTCGGCAGCCGTGGACGGGCGGGCTCCGCGAACCGGTCCAGGGATCTGTCCTGAGCTGTCGGCGCTCGTCATGACGCATGTCCTCTCGGGAGGGCAGGGGTTCGGACCCGGCCGCGGAGCGGACCGAGAGTGAGCACGGTCGAGACGACGGTGCCGGCACCGAGCAGGATCAGCGCGGTGGTGGTCGACAGGATGACCAGCGAGGCGGCGCCGAACGCCGCCACCGCGGTCCAGAGATACATGATGATCACCGCGCGGCGGTGCGAGTGACCGAGCGCGAGCAACCGGTGGTGCAGGTGCATGCGGTCGGGGTGGAACGGCGAGTGCCCGGCGCCGACACGGCGCACCACCGCCAGCACCATGTCCAGCAGCGGCAGCAGAAGAACGGCCAACGGCAGCAGGATCGGCAGGTAGGCCGGGATCGACTGCCGCTCCGAGACGACGGCGGGGTCGATCTGCCCGGTGACCACGATGGTCGCGGCGGCCATCGTCAGCCCGATCAGCATGGAGCCGGAGTCGCCCATGAAGATCCGGGCCGGGTAGAAGTTGTGGGGCAGGAAGCCGATGCACGCGCCGACGAGCGCCACCACGACGAGGCTCGCCAGGTTCGAGTAGTCCGTCTGGCTCGCAGTCATCGTCAGTCGGTACGTGTAGGCGAAGAAGGCCAGACCGCCGATCGCGATCATCCCGGCCGCCAGGCCGTCCAGACCGTCGACGAAGTTCACGGCATTGATGGCCACCACGACGAACAGGACCGTGACCAGGAGATACATCTGGCTCGACCCGACGGTCAGGCCGCCGATCGGCAACGAGGTGAGCTGCACGTGCTGCCACGCCATCAGGAGCGCACCGAGAACCTGGCCGATGAGCTTGGTGATCCAGTCGAGGTCCCAGATGTCGTCCGCCACACCGAGGAGGCACACGAGAGTCGCTCCTCCGAGGATGCCCCAGGCCTCGTGCGAGTCGGCGAACACACCGGAGAGGAACGGCGTCCTGCTCGCGACCACGACGCCCACCACGAGACCCGCCAGCATCGCGACGCCTCCGAGCCGCGGTGTCGGGACCGCGTGCACGTCGCGCGACCGGACCGCGGTGATCGCGCCCACACGGAGCGCGACCCACCGCGCGACGGGCGTGGTCAGGTAGGTGACGGCGGCGGCGATGAGGAGGACGAGCAGATAGACCTTCACCCGGTGGGCTCCTGCGATGCCGGCTCGACCGTCGGGACGACGTCACGGAGGCGCGCGAGGCTGATCGCGCCGGCGCGGACGACACGCAGCTCGGCACCCGTCGCGTCGACGATCGTCGAAGCGACACCACCGGTCACCGGCCCCGCGTCGAGATAGACGGCAACCGACGCGCCGAGCTGGTCCCGTGCGCCCGGCGCGGTGAGCGCCGCCGGAGACCCGGTCCTGTTCGCGCTCGACACGGCCAGCGGGCCCGTCCGACGAAGCAGCGCCAGGGCGGCCTCGTGGTCGGGCATGCGCAGCGCCACGGTGCCCGCGGTCTCGCCGAGGTCCCACGCGAGGGACGGCTGCGACCGCAGGATCACGGTGAGGCCGC
>DATKTF010000444.1:0-6009 GCA_035531255.1 Cellulomonadaceae bacterium | reverse complement strand
TGCCGCTCGCGGACCAGGCGACCGGCGGCGGCATCGCGTGGGGGTTCACCGAGATCCCGACCCTCCTGGTGCTCGGGGCCCTCGTCGTGGCGTGGCAGCGGTCCGACGAGCGCAGCACCCGCGCCGCGGATCGCCGCCAGGCGCGCGGGGACGACAGCGAGCTCACCGACTACAACGCGTACCTGCAGACCCTCGCCCGCGCCGACGAGGCACAGCAGTGACCAGCCCCGCCGCGACCGCAGCCGCTAGGCCCACCGCCGTGGTCTCGGTGGCGGTGATCCGCGCGGCCCTGGCCTGGGTCCCATCGACATGACCGCGTCGTCCGCCGGGTCGGGCGCCGTCCTGTACGCCTTCTCGCTCGGACTCGTCGCCGCCGTGAACCCGTGCGGACTGCCGATGCTGCCCGCCTACCTGGCGCTGTTCACGGGCCGACCGACCGGTCCCACCGGGGCGCGGATCGCCCGGAGCCTGCTGTCCGGCGCCGGCGTGAGCATGGGGTTCGTGGCCGTGTTCGGAGTCCTCGGACTTCTCGTCGAGAGCGGGGTCCGGCTCGTCGCCGACTGGCTCCCCTGGGTCATGATCGTCGTCGCCCTGGCGATGACTGTCGCGGGCGTGCTCACTCTCGCGGGCCGGGGACCGAGCCTGCACCTGCCGACGCCGCGGGTCCGGCCCGGCCGCTCCGCGCTCGCGATGATCGGCTACGGCGCGGCGTACGCGATCGGCTCCCTCAGCTGTTCCCTCCCCGTGTTCCTGGCGGCCGTCGGGAGCTCGTTCACGCGCCGCGGCGCGTGGGCCGGCCTCTCGACGTACCTCGCCTACGCCGCCGGGATGGGGCTGTTCGTCACCGCTGTGGCTGTTCTCACGACGACGGCCGGGGCGACGGCGCTCCGCCACGTCCGCGCCGCCTCGCGGTGGCTGCCGACGGTCTCGGGCGTCGTGCTGATCGCGTCGGGCGCGTACCTCGCCCTGTCCTGGGTGACCGACCTGCGCGACCCGGCCGCCGGCTCGCCGGTGACGGCCGCGGTGGGGCACCTGCAGTCCGTGCTCACCTCGGCCGTCGGCGGCGATCCGGTCCGCTCGGCCGTCGTGCTGGGTGTGATCGTGCTGGGCGCGTTCGCCGTCGTCGTCGGGCGTTCTCTCACCGAGACCGATGCCGCCGCTCCCGCACCGAACCCCGGACCGAGCCCGAGCCCGACCGACGAACCCCCGACACGCAGAGGCGACCCCGCACGATGAGCGAGACACCTACCCCTGGCACTCGTCGACGCGCCCGTGCGACGACCTTCGCGTGGGCCGGTGCCGGCCTCGCCGTCGCGATCGGGCTGGCCGCGATCGTGGCGATCGGGCTGCCGCACGCACCGGCGACCGCGGGGACCGCGCCAGAGCCGGGTATCGACGCGGCAGCGGTCGACCTCCTCCAGCTCGACGTCCTCTCGCCGCCCGCCCTCGCCGCCCCGGACTTCACCCTCACCGATCAGCACGGTCGCCCGACGAGCGTCTCCCAGCTCCGCGGCAAGGCCGTCGTGCTCTCGTTCGACGACGACGAGTGCCAGGACCTGTGCACGCTGCTCGCGCAGGACGTCGCCGCCGCGAACGCGGACCTCGGCACCGCCGCGAAGAACGTCGTGTTCCTCTCGGTCAACGCGAACCCGTGGCACACCGCGGTCGGCGACGTCGCGTCGTGGACGGACAGCCACGGTCTGGGCAGCGCCGACAACTGGGTGTTCGCGACGGGTGCGGCCGCGCAGCTCGCCCAGGTCGCCGACAGCTACCACGTCTCGGTGACCGTCGACCCGAAGACCCAGGAGGTCACCCACGGGACCGAGCTGTTCTTCATCGACCCGACGGGGCGCGAAGTGGCCATCGGGCAGTTCGGCACCGGGTCCGCCACCACCGGGTTGTTCGCGCACGCCATGGCGCAGATGGCGATGGACCTGCTGCCCGCCGGGGAACGCACCCCCGTGGCAGGTCCGACCGGGACGACCGAGACCGGCACCGCGACCCTGAACGCACCCGCCCCGACCCTCTCGCTCCCGTTGCTCGGGAAGCCCTCGACCCGGGCATCGCTGGCAGGGACGCACGGCTCGTACACCGTCGTGAACTTCTGGGCGAGCACGTGCAGCGCGTGCGTCCAGGAGATGCCGGCCCTCGAGCAGGCCCACCAGGCCCTCGGCAGCCCAGTCGCGTTCCTGGGGGTCGACGTCGCCGACCCGGCCGGTGCCGCAGCGGCCTTCGCCCGCACGACCGGCGTGACGTACCCCCTGGTCGCCGACGCGGACGGCACCGCGGCCGGCACCTACCGGATCTCGGGGCTGCCCTTCACGGCGATCATCGGGCCGGACGGGACGCTGCTCGTCCGCCACTCCGGCACGTTCACGGCCGAGCAGCTCGAGTACGTCGTCCGGAGCCTCCAGCAGGGCTGACGTCCCGACCAGGCGCGCTCGCGCGAGGTCACGCGCGGTCAGCCGTCGGGGCGGGCCCGGCGCCTGCGCCGCGGGCGCGACTCCGGCGTCACCTCTCGCGGTCGACGTAGCGCGGGTCGGTCTCCCACCACGGCGGCATGCGTCCCGACTCACCCGACGCACCCGTGGCACCCGACGCACCCGCATCGGCGGCCCACGTTGCCGACTGCGCGTCGAGGACCGCGTCCACCGCGCGCGCCTCGGCCTCGTCGGCGCGCACCCAGTCGGCGATGATCGCACCCAGCACCGGGAGCCCGACGACCTCGGCGATCGCCAGCATCGTGCCCCCGCCGATCTTCTGGTCCCATGCCGGCGTCGCCCCCCAGGTCCGGCTCGCGTACCCGAGCACCCCCGCGGCGAGCGGCGCGCTCGCGGTCATGACGAGGATGCCCGGGATCGCGTCGAGCAGCCCGTCGGCGAACGCGAACAACGCCCGCACCGGCGGCGTGCACCAACGCGGCAGGAGCTCCTCGCCGAGCAGGGGGAGGACGACGAGCACCCCGGTGACCAGGAGCAGCGCGTACACGCCGTCGCGCGCGAGGGTGCTCGACATCGAGGCGGTGAACAGCGTCGAGTAGAAGACCGCGACGAGCGACCCGACGGCCAGCACGGAGCTGACCAGGGGAAACATCAGCACGCGGGCCAACGGTCCGCGGAGAGCACGGTTCAGTCGGGTGGCCGCGGCCGGACCGATCGCGCGTTCCGCGAGCCCCACCGGGTCGCCGAGCGCGATCCCCACCGGAGTCACCGCGGAGAGCAGCGCCGCCTGGGCCGCTCCCACCGAGAACAGCGTCGAGCGGTACACCGCGAACCCGCCGCACGTCGCGAGCACCAGGGACCCCACGCCGAGACCGAGGAACGCCGCGCCGCGCCACCGGCTCCACCGGACCCCGCCGCGTCGTACCCGGCGGACGAGCACGACGTACGTCCCGGCGAGCGCCACGGCGAGCCCGACGCCCAGCGGGTCGAGCACCCACGAGGTCAGGAACGACACGAAGGTCATCGGAGGCGGCACGACCTGCATGATGCGCCACGTGCCTGTGGGACGTGCCGATCCGTTGCCGAGAGGCGGCGAACGCACCGGCTCGAACCGGTGGCCGTCGTTCACGCCATGCTCACACGATCGACCCGGAATCGGCGGTCGGCCGTGCCAAGATCACTGCGGCGGGTGGGCTCTGGACGCTGCTGACCGGGACCTGCTGCTCTCACCTCTCTCCTTCCACCCACGGCACAGGGCCTACCCACGGCACAGGGCTCATTCACGGCACAGGGCGGTCGCATGTCACTCACCGGCGCAGGCACCACCTGGGTGCTGTGGCTCGTCGCGACGGCGACCTTCGTCGCGAGCATCGTCTGGCCGCGGGCCATGCCCACGTCCCGGCGGCACGGCGCGTGGTCGGCCCGGCTCCGTCGCACCGGGATGCAGCTCGCGGTGGTCACGACCGCGCTGGCAGCGGTCTCGGGCACGTTGAACGCCCAGTACGGGTGGTACGCGAGCTGGAGCGATCTCGGCACGGCGTTCTACTCGGGTGACACCACGCCCGGGGGCGTCCCGGTCGTCGCCGGCGGCTCTCTCCCGGACGCCACGACGGTCCCGGTGGGCACCCGGCCGCTCCCGAGCGACGGGCCGACCGCGGGCGACGCCGAGCCGACGCTCACCGGGCTCGTCTCGGACCCCGGCCCGGACGGGCAGTACCTCACGGTCTCGGTGCCCGGCCCGACGAGCGGGGTCGTCGGCTCGGTCGTGCTCTGGGTGCCCCGCTCGTACACCCAGCCGGGGTCCGAGCACCGGCACTACCCGGTCGTCGAGGCGTTCCACGGCGTACCGGGAGGCCCGTTCGAATATGCGCACGACATCAACCTCGGCCGCATGGTCGCCGGTCTGGCGAGGGACCGGCGCCTGGGTGAGCCGATCCTGGTGATGCCCGACTCGACACCGCACCGGCTCGACACCGAGTGCGTGAACGGTGGCACCAGCGGTCCCCAGATGGAGGACTGGCTGACGCAGGACGTCCCGACCTGGGTCCGCAGCCACCTCCGGGTCGCTCCGGATGCGCAGTCGTGGGCCACCATGGGGCTCAGCACCGGGGGCTACTGCGCGGCGATGGCCACCATGCTGCACCCGGACGTCTACGGAGCGGCGATCGAGCTCGGCGGCTACCTCGCACCCGTGTTCGACACGCACTACCGCCCGTTCGCACCAGGCAGCGCCGCGTGGAACCGGTACGACCTCGTCAGGCGCGCGACGACCGAGCCACCCGACGTCCAGCTCTGGGTCGAGACCTCGAAGACCGACTCGCTGTCCTATCCGGGCAACGCGCGACTCATCGCCACGGCGAGGCCGCCGCTGCGCGTGACGGCCGACGTCCTGGCGAACGCGGGGCACCGGATGAGCATCTGGGTCGGTGTGATGCCGACGGCGTTCTCGTGGCTGGGCAGCTCGCTCAGCGGCTTCCGCCCGACCACCTGAGACCGGTCAGCCGCCAGACGCGGGACGGCCCGATCGACCCGGGTGAGCATCCGAGCAGCCGGCGGTCGGGCACAGCGCGCCCCTCCCTCTGGCACAGCGGTCGTCCATGATCGGCTGCCACGGTGCAGGGATGCACGTCGGCGTCTCGACCCGTGCGAGCCTGTGGTCCGCGGTGGCTCTGGTGGCGACCGTGTCCGCGGGCGGAGTCGCGAACGCGCATGCGACCGGGTCGACCGGCCCCGCCGCGGTGACGGCGCCCAGGCCCGCGCGAGCGTGGCAGCTCGTCAGCCGCCCCGACCTGACCCCGCCGGTGATCACGTCGACGGTGAAGGCGAGAGGGCCGCTGCCGCTGGAGCCTACTGAAGGAAGCGACGTCTTCCTCGGGCCCAAGGACACCGATACGGGCGTGACGATGCAGGGCGAGCTCATCGTCGACACCCAGGGCGATCCCGTGTGGGTCAACAGCTCTCCCGTCGGCACGTTCAACTTCCGCGAGCAGACCTACCAGGGCAAGCCGGTGCTCACGTACTGGGACGGGAACTCGACGTCCTACGGTCACGGAGACGTCGTCATCCTCGACGACACGTACACACGGATCGCCACCGTCACCACCGGCGGCGACCTCGGCCCCCACCAGGCCGACATGCACGAGTCGGCGATCACCTCGCAGGGCACGATGCTGCTGACCTCCTACCCCGAGGTCCGGGCGGACCTGAGCAGCATCGGTGGCCCGAAGGACGGCTGGGTGCTCGAGGGCGTCGCCCAGGAGGTGGACATCGCGACGGGCGCGGTCGTGTTCGAGTGGCGGTCGCTCGACCACGTCCCGGTCTCGGACACGTACCAGCCGCTGACCGCGGGCGAGGGGACGCAGGCGAACCCCTTCGACTACTTCCACATCAACTCCGTGCAGGACGACGGCCCGGACCAGGTCCTCGTCTCCGCGCGGCACACCCACGCGATCTACGAGGTCTCGCGCCAGACCGGTGCCGTGACGTGGCAGCTCGGTGGGCGGCGGAGCAGCTTCACGTTCGGCCCGGGAGCGGCGTTCGCCTGGCAGCACGACGCGCGCCGCCAGGC
>DATKTF010000443.1:0-2284 GCA_035531255.1 Cellulomonadaceae bacterium | reverse complement strand
TGGCGATCGACCCGTCGCGGGACGGCGTCGTCGACGCCATCGCCCCGATCGACGGCACGATCGTCAAGCTGCACCCGCACGCCTTCGTCATCACCTCGGACGCCGCGCACTCCGCGCTGGTGCACCTCGGCCTGGACACCGTCCAGCTCGGCGGTGTCGGTTTCACGTTGCACGCGCAGGAGGGCGACGTCGTCACGGCCGGAGACGTCATCGTGAGCTGGGACCCGGCGGCGGTCGAGGCCGGCGGACGGTCTCCGATCTGCCCGGTCGTGGCTCTCGAGGGCAAGCCCGGTTGCCTCACCGCACTGGTCGCGGTCGGCGAGACCGTGCACTCGGGCGAGGCGCTCTTCGAGTGGAACTGATCACCGACCCGGTCGGCGCGCGCCTCGCACGGCCGGGTGGCGGCCTGCTGGTCGACCTCGACGGCACGCTCGTGCGCAGCGAGGCGGCCAACCAGAGTGCGTTCCGGCAGTACTTCGCGGCGCGCGGGTGGGACGTCGCGGACGACGTCGTCCGAGGCTTCTCGGGTCGTCGCGCCCATGAGGTCTTCGCGGGTGTCGACGGACCGTGGGGCGACGAGGACCCGCACGCCCTGACGGCGAGCGTGATGGACGTGCTGCGCGGGATGGACGTCCGGCCGACACCGGTCCCCGGGGCAGCGCGGCTGCTCACCGCGTGCGTCGCGAGCCGTCTGCCGGTCGCGGTCGTGACCTCGGCCGGCCTCGAGTGGGCGCGGGCCGCGCTCCGACTGCTGGACGTCACCGACGGGGTGATCGGCATGGTCACCGCCGAGGACTGCGTGCACGGCAAGCCCGACCCGGAGCCGTTCCGGCGCGGGGCCGAGCTGCTCGGGCTGGACCCGCGCGGGCTCGTCGCGCTCGAGGACGCACCTGCGGGCATCGCCTCGGCGCGAGCGGCCGGGGTCGGTCACGTCGTCGGGGTGACCACGAGCCACCCGGTGCACGTCCTGATCAGCGCGGGCGCGGCCGAGACCGTCCCGGACCTGGTCGCGCTCGCCGAGACGATCGACGGCGGTCGGCGACCATCGACACGGGAGCAGACCACATGAGCACGGTGCCCGACTCCGTCCGGCTCGCACCCGGCGCCGGTGGGCTCCCGGTGCTGCGGGTCGACGGCTCGGCCGGCTGGGCCGAGATCTACCTGCACGGGGCGCACGTGGCCGCGTGGGCGCCCCGGGGCCAGGAGTCGGTGCTGTGGCTGAGCGGTCTGAGTCGCTTCGACGAGAGCACGGCGATCCGTGGCGGCATCCCCGTGTGCTTCCCGTGGTTCGGACCACTCGCAGGGCGCCCGGACGCGCCCCGGCACGGGTTCGCCCGGACGGCCGGGTGGACCTTCGACGGTGCGGACGACGACGGTCACGACGTCACCGTCCGGCTGACGCTCTCCGACTCGGACGTGACGCGCGGCTCCGCGTGGCCGCACCCGTTCTCGGCGGTCTGCACGGTCGTCGTCGGCGCTCGGCTCACCGTGGCGCTCGAGGTCGCCAGCACGGGCGACGCGCCGGTGACCTACGAGGAGGCCCTGCACACCTACCTGGCCGTCGCAGACGTGACGGCCGCGGAGCTCACCGGTCTCGAGGGCATCGCCTACCTCGACAAGACCGCAGACGGCGCCCGGGTCGCTGGCGAGGACGGCCCGCTCCGGGTGACCGGCGAGGTCGACCGGATCTACGTCGGGGCACCGCCGACCGTGACGCTGCGCGACCGAGCGGGTGCACGCGCGGTCCACGTCGCCGCGAGCGGCTCCGGAAGCACCGTCGTCTGGAACCCGGGACGCGAGGGCGCACGCGCGACGTCGGACCTCGACGACGACGGCTGGGTGACGATGCTCTGCGTCGAGGCGAGCAACGTCGGCGAGGCCGCGGTCCACCTCGAGCCCGGCGAGAGCCACACGCTGGTGACCTCGATCGCGACACGCCACGAGCCGTCTGAGCGCGCCACCGTTCACCGCGCCGCCGTTCACCGCGCCGCCGTTCACCGCCCGGACGCTGACCCCGCCGCCGTTCCCACCGAGTCTGTCACCACTGGGCCGGGCACCGCCGACGACCCTGACACCTCAACCAGCTGGAAGGTCCGAGACCGAGCATGAACGAGCAGATCGCACCGGAGTACCTGCGCGGCCGCGTCGTGACGCCGACCGAGGTGATCGCCGACGGCCTCGTGGTGCTGCGCGGCGCGACGATCGCGTGGGTCGGTGAGGCGGCGCAGGCTGCCAACGCCGGGTGGTCCGGGGTGCCGGACGCGGTCGAGGTGCCGGTCACGGT
>DATKTF010000442.1:0-2013 GCA_035531255.1 Cellulomonadaceae bacterium | reverse complement strand
TCGGTCCCCCGACGCACGGGGGCTGGTCAACTGGAGCGTTCCGCACGTGACACGCGGGCGTGTCGCGGCGGAACGCTCCAGTTGACCGGGGGTGGGGTGGGATCAGCGGGCGCCGAGCGCGTGCTCGAGTGCCAGCTGGTTGAGGCGCACGAACTGGTACCCGCGGGCGGCGACGGCCTCGATGTCGAGGTCCTCGAAGGCCGCAGGGTCGGCGAGCAGGTCCGCCAGGGTCTCGCCCTCGGCGAGCGTGGGCTCGGCGAGCTCGTAGACGCCGGCGGCGTGCAGCGCCTCCTGAACCTCGGGGTCGGCACGGAAGGCCTGCGCCCGCTCCTTCAGAAGGATGAAGGTGCTCATGTTGGCAGCTGCCGAGGCCCACACGCCGTCGAAGTCCTCGGTGCGCGAGGGCTTGTAGTCGAAGTGCACGGGACCGTCGTAGCGCGGACCGCCGCTGGGGAAGCCGTTCACGAGCAGGTCGACGGTGCCGAAGGCCGAGAACAGGTCGCCGTGGCCGAACACGAGGTCCTGGTCGTACTTGATGGACTTCTGGCCGTTGAGGTCGATGTGGAAGAGCTTCTCGGCCCACAGCGCCTGGGCGAGGCCACCGGTGTAGTTGAGGCCGGCCATCTGCTCGTGACCCGTCTCCGGGTTCAGGCCGACGATGTCACCGTTCTCGAGCTGCGCGATGAACGCCAGGGCGTGACCGACGGTCGGCAGGAGGATGTCGCCGCGCGGTTCGTTCGGCTTGGGCTCGATGGCGATCTTCAGCCCGTAGCCCTTCTCCTTGATGTACCCGGCGACGGTGTCGATGCCCTCGCGGTAGCGGTCGTGCGCCGCCTTGAGGTCCTTGGCCGAGTCGTACTCGGCGCCCTCGCGGCCGCCCCACATCACGAACGTCTCGGCGCCGAGCTCGGCGGCGAGGTCGACGTTGCGGATGACCTTGCGCAGGCCGTACCGGCGAACGGTGCGGTCGTTCGACGTGAACGCGCCGTCCTTGAAGATCGGGTGGCTGAAGGTGTTGGTCGTGATCATCTCGACCTTGATGCCGGTCTCGTCCAGCGCGCCCCGGAAGCGGGCGAGGATCGAGTCGCGCGTCGCGGCATCGGAGCCGAACGGCACGACGTCGTCGTCGTGGAACGTGACGTAGGATGCGCCGAGCTCAGCGAGCTTGTGCACCGACTCGACCGGGTCGAGCCACGCGCGTGACGCGCTGCCGAACTGGTCCTGGGCGTTCCATCCGACGGTCCACAGACCGAACGAGAACTTGTCCTGCGGGGTGGGCTTGCGCACCATCGTGAGCTCTCCTCGTCGAGATTAGTTGGTTGAATGAACTTATCCACGAACGGCGCTATGGTCAAGCCATGACGGACGACGACGCCCAGCAGGAGAGCGGGAGCGCGACGCCCCTGACGTCCCGCACGCCCGCAGGCGGACGGTCCGGGCAGCGTCCGGGACCGGCGCGACAGGGGACCCTGCGCGAGCACAACCTCCGCCTCGTCCTCGGCCACGTGTTCGACGCGACCGAGCCGCCGTCGCGTGCGGACATCGCCGCGGCGACGCATCTCACCCGAGGAACGGTCTCGGCTCTCGTGGACCAGCTGGTGCAGTCGGGGCTGGTCGCGGAGCTCGCCCCGGTGGCCGCCCGACGTGCCGGCAGACCCGCGGTCCCGCTCGTGCCGGCGCGGCGCACGCTCGCGGCGATCGGCGCCGAGGTCAACCTCGACTACATGGGCTACCGGGTCCTCGACCTCGCCGGCGACGTCCTCGCCGAACGCATCGAACGGGGCGACTTCCGCGGGAGCGACCCGGCGCAGGCGCTGCGCCGTCTGGGTGACATGCTCGCCGAGGTCACGCTCCGGCTGGCCAGGGAGAGGGTGCCGATCGTGGGGTGCTGCCTCGCGCTGCCGGGGCTGGTGGACCGGGTGACCGGACCGTTGCGGATCGCCCCGAACCTCGGCTGGACCGACGTCGACGTGCTCGGTCTGCTCGCGGACCACCCGGCGCTCTCCGGGGCGA
>DATKTF010000441.1:0-4468 GCA_035531255.1 Cellulomonadaceae bacterium | reverse complement strand
TATCGCGTGGCGAACCATCCGGCAAGAGCAGGCGGATGATGACCGCGCGCCGGCGGGATAATGCCGTCCTGACACCGATCAGGCGTCGCACCCGCACCGACACGAGGCGAGCACCACCATGAAGCCCCTGGGCACCCCCGGTTCTCCGTCCGCGACGCGCGTCATGCTCCTCGGGGCCGGTGAGCTCGGCAAGGAGGTCGTGATCGCGCTCCAGCGGCTCGGCGTCGAGACGATCGCCGTCGACCGGTACGAGCACGCCCCCGGGCACCAGGTGGCGCACCACGCGCGCACGATCGACATGACCGACCCGGTGGCGCTGCGCGACCTGATCCTCGCGGAGCGGCCCGACCTGGTCGTCCCCGAGATCGAGGCCATCGCGACGGCGACGCTCGAGGAGCTCGAGGCTGCGGGCGTCGTCACGGTCGTCCCGACCGCGCGGGCGACCCGGCTGACGATGGACCGCGAGGGGATCCGTCGGCTCGCTGCCGAGACGCTCGGGCTCCCGACGAGCCCCTACCGGTTCTGCGACTCCGTCGACGAGCTCCGCGCCGCGATCGACGGCACACCTGGAACGTCCGGCTCCGAGGGCATCGGCTTCCCGTGCGTCGTCAAACCGGTGATGAGCAGCTCCGGGAAGGGGCAGAGCCGCATCGACGGCCCGGACGACGTCCCCGCGGCGTGGGAGCACGCGATGGCCGCCGGACGGGTCCACGGCGGGCGTGTCATCGTCGAGGCGTTCATCGACTTCGAGTACGAGATCACCCAGCTCACCGTGCGCGCACGAGACGCCGACGGCGAGACGATCACCCACTTCTGCGCGCCGATCGGGCACCGTCAGGTCGGCGGCGACTACGTCGAGAGCTGGCAGCCGCACCCGATGCACCCCGTCGCGCGCCGTCGCGCGCAGGAGATCGCCGGGATCGTCACGGCGAACCTCGGCGGGCTCGGGGTGTTCGGCGTCGAGCTGTTCGTCGCCGGCGAGCAGGTGTGGTTCAGCGAGGTCAGCCCCCGCCCGCACGACACGGGGATGGTCACGATGGTCACCCAGTGGCAGAACGAGTTCGACCTGCACGCACGCGCGATCCTCGGCCTCCCGGTCGACACGACGCTCGCCGGTCCCGGCGCGAGCGCGGTGATCTACGGCGGCGTGGAGGCGACCGGTGTCGTCTACGACGGCGTCGACGAGGCCCTCCGCGTCCCGCACAGCGACGTCCGGCTGTTCGGCAAGCGCGAGAGCCACGTCTCCCGACGGATGGGCGTCGCGCTGGTCCGGGACCCCGACGTCGAGGTCGCTCGCGCGCAGGCGTCGCTCGCGGCCTCGCGCGTCCACCCGCGTCCGGCCTGAGCGGTCCGCGTCGTCCGGGCCGCCGGCGCGACCTGGCCCGTCGACGCCCGACGCCTACGCGCTGCGGCGATCGATCCGACGCTCTTCCGCGACGACCCTGACGACCGAAGGAACCGCATCGATCGGCCCGGGCCGCGCGAGCAGGTAGCCCTGCCCGTAGGCGCACTCGGCCGCCTGCAGCTCGGCGAGCTGAGCCCGCGTCTCGACGCCCTCACCGATCGTGGCCACGTGCAGCGTCTCGGCGAGCCGGACGATTGCGGAGAGGAACTCGGGTGCGTCGAGCCCGTCCTCGACCGGCTGCAGGAACGACTGGTCGATCTTGACCATGTCCACCGGGAGCTGGCGCAGGTACCCGAGGGACGAGAACCCGGTCCCGAAGTCGTCGATCGCCACCCGGACCCCGAAGGCACGCAGGTCCCGCAGGGTCTCCCGCGTGCGCTCCACCAGCAAGATCCCCTCCGTCACCTCGACGACCAGCGCGGACGGCTCGAGCCCGTGATCGGCCAGCACCTGCGCGACGGCCTGGTGGAAGTCCGCGCAGTCGAGCTGGACCGGGGACACGTTGACGCTCACGTACGCGTCGCTGCCGGTCGCGGCCCGCCACCGCGCGAGGTCGCCGCACGCGCGGTCGACGACCTGACGACCGAGCTCGTGGATCAGTCCGGTCTGCTCGGCGACGGGGATGAACCGAGCGGGCGGAACGGAGCCGAGCTCGGCGTCGTGCCACCGTGCCAACGCCTCGAGACCGACGACGACCCCGGTCCGCAGGTCGGCGATGGGTTGGTACGCGACCGTGACCGCACCAGCGGCGACCGCTGCCTGCAGGCGGGACTCGAGTCGGAACCGTGCGACGACCGTCGCGTGCATGTCCGGGTCGTAGCAGACGGAACGACCCCGGCCCCGGTGCTTCGCCTGGTACATCGCGAGGTCCGCGTTCCGGAGCAGCACCTCGTCGCTCTCCGCCGGGCCCGCGACGGCGATGCCGATGCTGGCCCCCAGCGTGACGCTGCGCCCGTCGACGTCGACCGGCTCGGAGTGCAGGGCGGCGAGGATGCGATCGGCCAGAGCGACGACCCCGGCGGCGTCGACGCCCTCGACGAGCAGGGCGAACTCGTCACCGCCGAGCCGCGCAGCGGTGTCCGATGCCCGCGCGCACAGCTGCAGGCGTCGGCCCGCCTCGATGATGACCTCGTCACCGGAGGCGTGACCGAACGTGTCGTTGACGGTCTTGAAGTTGTCGAGGTCGATGAACATCACCGCGACTCCGTCGTCGTGGCGCTGCGACCGCGCCAGCGCGCGCCGGACGCGGTCCTGGAACAGCTTGCGGTTCGGGAGACCGGTGAGCGGGTCGTGGAACGCCTGGTGCCCGAGCCGTTCCTCGAGCTGCTTCTCCTGCGTGACGTCGACGAGCACGCCGTGGAACATCGCGTGGCCGTCCGAGTCCCGCAGCACCATCGCGTCGTCACGGACCCACACCGTGCGCCCGTCCCGGTGCCGCAACCGGTACGTGTCGGACGTCGCCCGGCCCTCGGCGCCGAGCCTCATCATGACCTTCTTGTCCGCGAGCGTCGCCCGACGGTCGTCGGGGTGGATCCGGCGCGACCAGAGCGCGGGGTCGGCGACCCACTCCTGCGCCGTGAACCCGAGCATGTGCTCGATCTGCGGGCTCACGTACGACCACCGGCCGAGAGTCCCGGGTTCGGCGACATAGACCACGGCCGGCACCCGCTCGACGAGGAGCCGGTAGCGCTCCTCCGCGGCGCGCAGCTCGCTCTCGAGGCGCTTGCGCTGCGTGATGTCCTGGGTCATGCCGATCGCGTACTCGGGGCGCCCCGCAGCGTCGCGGACGAGCGACACCGTGAGATCCGCCCAGAGCGTTCGACCGTCCTTGCGGATGAACCGTTTGACCATGTCGAAGTGCTCGATCTCCCCGGCGGCCATCCGGTCGAAGAGCTCGAGGTTGCGCGCGACGTCGTCCGGGTGGGTGAACTCCGAGAACGGGATCGACGCGAACTCCTCGGGCGTGAACCCCAGGAGCTCCCTCAGCACCTCGTTGGTCATCGTGGTCCGCCCCTCGAAGTCGACCAGGCCGATCCCGATCGGGGCACGCTCATAGATCGTCTCGAGCCGGTCGATCTGTGCCTGCATCTCCGCAGACGCCTCGGCGGCGACGCGCGGGCGACGTCCGTGCGGTGCCGGGTGGGCGTCGTTCGGGTGCTGCGTGGCGTCCACCGCTCCTCCTCCCGCGACCGCGCCGGCCTCGGCTCGAACCGGCGTCTCGAAGGCAGGTCGGCCTGCGAGCCCTCGGGTCTACCGGTCTTCCCGTCGGTGTGTCTATCGGCACCCGCGGGACACGACTGAACTCGGTCGCTCCGCGCCGGACCGGTCGCCGGCGCGCGCGGCGCCGAAGCGACCCCGACCCACCGGTCGGGGGAGGATGCTGGTAGCCCGGTCACGTGGTTCGCACGGCCCGGACGGACACGAAGGAGATCCCACCCATGATCGTGTGCATCCCCGTGGTCGGCGACGGACAGACGGGCGGCGGCTGGGGCAAGGCCCACCGCGTCGCGCTCGCCACCGTGACCGACGGCACCCTGACCGACTGGCAGGAGATCGACGTCGCATGGGACGTCGCTCACGACGCCGGGCCGGAGGGGACGCACCACGCCCGCATCGCCCGGTTCCTGATGGACCACCACGTCGATGCCGTCGTCGCGGGGCACATGGGCGAGCCGATGGTGCGGATGGTCGGCAAGCTCAAGATCCGCACGGTGCTCGGCGCCGAGGGTGACGCGCGCGACGCGGTGCTCGCCGCCGCCGCGCGTCTGGCCTGACCTCCGCAGCCACCCACGGGGCCGGCACGACGCACCTCCGCCGGGCTGACGTCAGCCCGCTGCGTCGATCCAGCGCAGGTGCTCGACGTCACCCAGGAGCTCGAGGCGCCTCCACAAGACGCTCGACGGCACCGCCTGGCTCGCGTGCGCACGGACCGCGACGAGCTGGCGAGTCCGGTCGACGTCGAGCACGACGTCGACCTCCTCGGGCCGATGACCCGTGAACGCCCCGCCGTGCTCGTCGTTCAGCTGCGCGGCGACGGCCGCGGGCAACGTCCAGGCCAGCACC
>DATKTF010000440.1:0-6147 GCA_035531255.1 Cellulomonadaceae bacterium | reverse complement strand
CGATCGTCCGGGACAGGCAGACGACTCCCACGACGACCATCGGGGTGATCGGCACCGACCTGGTGAGCGTCGACATCTCCACGGACGGGCACCTCCGCGTCGAACGGACGGACCCCCTCGCGACGACGCCGCGGTGGACGTTCACCAGCCCGACGACGTGGCGCGCCGACGCCGGGTCGGTACCGACGATCGAGGTCGAGGCCGGTCGGGTCTTCGTCGGCGGAGGGACGTCCGGGTGGGTGGTGCTCTCCTCGGACGGCACCCTGGTCAGGGCGGGCGATCCCGCCGGTCGGGTCGCCGGCTTCACCGGCCGCTCCCTGTTCACCGAGTCGACGTCGTCCGCGGCGGACGCCCCGCGGACGGACGTCCTCGACCTCTCCACCGGGAGGTCGGTCACCGTCGCGGGCGACATCGCCGGCCCGTCCCCGGACGACCGGTCGCTGCCGGACGTCGTCCTGACCTGGACGCGGGACAGCCTCGTCGCCTCGGACGTCACGACGGGCGCGACCCGGTGGTCGACGCCCCTGCGCGTCAACGGTCAGGGGCCCGCCTTCCTCCGCGGCGGCGGTCAGGTCATGGTGGTCGACGGACACGTCGTCGTCGACGACGCGAGGTCGGTGCGAGTGCTCGACGGGCGGTCCGGCCGGGTGGTCTGGGAGCGACGCCACGCGACTCCGGTCGATCGCGGCGCCGCCACGGACGGCACCGTGGTCGTCACGGTCACCACGGAGTCGAACAGCACGGCGACCATGACGGCCTTCGGGGTCGCCGACGGAGTCCAGCGCTGGTCGATCGCCGTGCCGCCGCTCGCCCAGCAGCTCACCACGCTCGGTAGGGACCTCGTCGTCGTCACCCCGGGCAGCATCACCGTGTGGAGATAGCCCGTGTGGAGATAGCCCGTGTGGAGATAGCGCCACCACCCGCCGACGCGACAATGGAGTGGTGACGTCGTCGTCAGCCGCCCCACGTGGGACCGTGCCGCGCGGGATGGATCCGGTGCCCCTCGAGCGCGCGTGGGACCTCGTCGTGCGACGAGGCGCACCGGCGCAGCTGTGCGTGATCCGCGACGGGCAGGTGGTGCTCGACCGGTCGTACCGGTGCGAGCCGGACGCGCTGTTCTGGATCTTCTCGGCGGGCAAGCCGTACACCGCGATGCTGGTCCACCTGCTCGCCGAACGCGGGGAGCTGTCTCTCGACGACCCGATCGCGCGGTGGTGGCCGGAGTTCGCGCAGCACGGCAAGGGCGGCATCACGGTCCGCCACGTGCTGCAGCACCGCGCCGGGCTGCCGACGGCCGGCAGCTTCCTCGGCGACGCGCTCGCGATAGCGGACTGGGACCGGTCGGTGCACCGGATCGAGCGGGCGCACCCGCGCTGGCGGGCCGGCGAGGTGCCCGCCTACGAGATCCTCACCTTCGGGTTCATCCTCGGCGAGCTCGTCCGGCGGGTCACGGGTGTGCCGGTGGCCGAGCTGCTCCGCACCGAGATCCTCGAACCGCTCGGGGTGCATGACACCTACCTCGGCCTGCCCGACTCCGCGTGGTCGCGGCACGTGCCCTTGCGGATCCGTGGGCCGCTGGGACTGCCGGTGCAGGTGGTCCTCAACCAGCAGCGGACCCGTCGCGCCGTCATCCCGTCCGCTGGGATCTCGACGACGGCGCGTGATCTCGGCGCGTTCTACGACATGCTCCTGAACGACGGGCGGGTCCGTCTGGCGGTGCCCGACGGCGAGCCGTCGGGCACGGTGATCCTGCACGCCGAGACGGTCGCGGCGGCAAGAGTCGCGACGAGCCACGACGAGGTCGACCGGTTCGCGGGCTTCGCGATGCGCTGGTCGCAAGGCTTCCAGCTCGGTGGCGACGGCAGCCCGGCAGACCTGCGCGGGAGTCTGGGCCGACTCAACCGCCCCCGGGCGTTCGGTCACAACGGCAGCAGCTGCTGCATCGGGTGGGCGGACCCGGACTCGGGGATCGCGTTCGCCTACCTCACCAACCGGTTCGACGGCCGACGCGCGGGGGCGGACCACCAGCTGGCGCTCGCCGGGGCGGTACTCGAGGCGTGCCGTCAGGTCTGAGGAGTGCGAGGGTGAGGGTGGACCCGGCGTCCACCGGGTCCGGCAGGTCCGCACGAGGAGCGTGACGCCATGCGGAGGGGACGGCTGCCCGCCGGCGCACGCGCGATCCCGGCAGCTCCTGCATCCGCGCGAACCGAGAGATCGGCTGATCGCCGTCCGACCTGCCGCGGCGCCGCGCCGGTCACCGACCCGTCCCTCGCGGCCACCTCCGAGGTCGCCGCCATCCTCGACGTCTCCCTCACCCACGGACTGTCGTCACCGGAGGCCGCGAGCCGACTGAGCGCTCACGGTCCCAACGAGCTCATCCGCGAACGTCCGGTCCCGGTGTGGCGCGCGATCCTGGCGCAGCTCCGTGGCGCGTTGATCTCACTGCTGCTGGTGGCTGCGGCGATCTCGTTCGTCGTCTGGGTCGTCGACGGAGACGCGAGCCTGCCGTTCGACACGATCGTGATCGTGCTCATCGTGCTCGCGAACGCGGCGCTCGGGGCCGCGCAGGAGACCCGCGCCCGGCACGCCGTCGAGGCGTTGCGTGACCTGACCGCCGCCACGGCCGCGGTGCTGCGGGACGGTGCGGTCGTGCGGATCCCGGCCGGCGAGGTCGTCCTCGGTGACGTGCTCGTCCTGCAGGAGGGCGACGCCGTCGCGGCGGATGCACGGGTGTGCGCCGCCGCCGGTCTCACCGTGGCGGAGTCCTCACTGACCGGAGAGAGCGAACCGGTGCTCAAGTCGACAGCGACGATGACCGGCCCGGCAACCGTCGGCGAACGCGTGAACATGGTGTTCAGCGGGACCGCCGTCACGCGAGGCACCGGTCGAGCCATCGTGACCGCGACAGGCCAGGCGACCGAGATGGGCGAGATCGCCGGCCTGCTCGCTGCCACCCCGCACGATCCGACACCTCTGCAACGGGAGACCGCCAGGATCGGGCGCACCCTCGGGCTCGCCGTCCTCGTCGTCGCCGTCGTCGTCATGGTGACGGTGCTTCTCACCTCGGAGCTGCGGAGCGCGGAAGACGCCGTCACGGTCCTGCTGCTCGGAGTCTCTCTCGCCGTCGCGGCCGTGCCGGAGGGCCTGCCTGCGGTGCTGTCGGTGGTGCTCGCGATCGGCGTGCAGCGGATGGCGCGGCACCACGCGATCGTCAAGGACCTGTCGTCGGTGGAGACCCTCGGATCGTCGTCGGTGATCTGCGCGGACAAGACGGGCACGCTCACCGCAGGTGAGATGACGGTCGTCCGGGTGGTCACCGCCTCGGGAGAAGCGACGGTGACCGGGACGGGGTACCGACCGGACGGGCGCGTCGAGGCAGACGGCCAGGATCTGCGCGACTCCGAGTCCGACCTGCGCACCGAGGTCGCGCTCGTGCTGCAGGGCGGCTCGCTGACGAACGACGCCACGCTCCGGAACGTCGACGGCGCGTGGACGGTGGAGGGTGACCCGACCGAGGCGGCGTTCCTGGTCGCGGAGCAGAAGCTCGGTACGCGCGACGCCCGGGCCGCGCGGTTCAGCCGCGTCGGATCCGTCCCGTTCAGCTCGGATCGCAGGCTCATGACGACCCTTCAGTCCGACGCGTCGCACTCCGGGCGGGTCCGTGTCGTCACGAAGGGCGCCCCCGACATCCTCCTCGAGCGCTGCACGGAGCTGCAGGTCGGATCACACACCGTCCCGCTCGACGAGGTCCGGCGTGCGCGCGTGCTCGCGGACGTCGACCGGCTCTCCGGAGAGGCCCTGCGCACTCTCGCCGTCGCCTACCGGAGCCTGGACGTCGCGGACGCGCCCGACGTCGACGAGTCGATAGAGAGCGGCCTCGTGCTCGTCGGGATGGTCGGTATCATCGACCCGCCGCGGCCCGAGGCGGCGCGCGCGATCTCCGACGCACGCCGGGCCGGTATCCGGGTGCTGATGATCACCGGGGACCATCCGCGCACCGCGCAGCGCATCGCGGAGGACCTCGGCCTCACGGGACCGGGCGCTCGGGTGCTGACCGGGCTCGACCTCGACGCGCTCGACGACCGTGGGCGCGAGGCGGCCGTGCGGGGAACCACGGTGTATGCGCGGGTCGCACCGCGCCACAAGCTGCAGATCGTCGACGCGCTGCAGGCGGGCGGCGACGTCGTCGCGATGACGGGCGACGGCGTGAACGACGCGCCGGCCCTGAGGTCCGCAGACATCGGTGTCGCGATGGGGGTCACCGGCACCGAGGTGGCCAAGCAGGCGGCAGCGATGATCCTCACCGACGACAACATCGCGACGATCGTGCAGGCGGTCCGCGAAGGACGCGGAATCGTCGACAACATCCGCACGTTCCTGCGATACCTGTTGTCCTCGAACATGGGCGAGGTGCTGACCGTCTTCGTCGGGGTCGTGGGTGCCGGAGTGCTCGGGCTGCGGGGCGCCGCACCGGAGACCTCGGTCGTCGTGCCGCTGCTCGCCACGCAGATCCTGTGGATCAACCTGTTGACCGATGCCGCTCCGGCCGTGGCGTTGGGGGTCGACCCCGTGATGGAGGACGTGATGGCGCGCACGCCTCGGCGATCGACCGACCGCATCATCGACGCACGGATGTGGGCAGGAGTGCTGGCGACGGGGGGCGTGATGGCGGTCGTCACGCTCGCGACCATCGACCTGTCTCTACCGGGCGGGCTGATCCCCGGTACAGGGTCACTCACGACCGCCCGGACCTGCGGTTTCACGGTGCTGGTGCTCGCGCAGCTGGTCAACTGCTTCACTGCACGGTCCGAACGGACCAGCGCCTTCTCCCACCTGCTGGTCAACCCGCTGCTGTGGGGCGCGGTCGGGCTGTCCCTGCTGCTGCAGGTGCTCGTGGTGTACGTCCCCGCGCTCAACACGGCCTTCGGGACGAGTCCGCTGAGCCTTCAGCAGTGGCTCGTGTGCGTCGGGATGGCGAGCGTGGTGCTGTGGATGAGCGAGCTGCGCAAGGTCGTCGCGCGTGCGCGGCAATCCCCCCGCGCGGCCGCCGACCGTCCTTAGGCTGGACGGATGGTGACCGAGGACGATCTCACCCTCAGCGACGGGCGCACGCTGCACGTGTACGACGCCGCAGCGCACGACACCTGCGGGCGTCTGGTCGTCGTCTGGCACCACGGGACGCCCAACACCGGCGCCCCTCCCGAGCCGCTCCTGGCTGCGGCCGACCAGCGCGGCATCCGGTGGGTGTCCTACGACCGTCCCGGCTACGGAGGGTCGACGCCGCTCGAGGGTCGGGACGTCGCGTCGGCGGCGGCGGACGTCGCCGCGATCGCCGACGCACTGGGCGTCGGCAGCTTCGCGGTCATGGGTCACTCCGGTGGCGGCCCGCACGCGCTCGCGTGCAGCACGCTCTTGCCCGACCGGGTCGTGGCGGCGGTCTCGATCGCCGGTCTCGCACCGCTGAACGCCAAGGGGATCGACTGGTTCGGGGGAATGGCCGGATCCGGGGTCGCCGAGCTGCACGCCGCGATCGAGGGCCGCCTGGCGCTCGAGGAGTGCCTCGCGTCGGGCGAGTACGACCCGCGCATGTTCACCGCGTCGGACCATGCCGCCCTGGCCGGCGACTGGTCGTGGCTGCTCAGCGTCGTCGCGCTGGCGCAGGCCGGTGGTCGGGATGGGATGGTCGCGGACGACCTCGCGTACGTGCGCCCGTGGGGGTTCGCCCCGGCGTCGACGGTCGCACCTGTCCTGATCCTCCAGGGCGGGCAGGACCGGATCGTGCCCCGCGCGCACGGAGCATGGTTCGCGCGCCATCTCCGGTCCTCGACGCTCTGGCTGCGGCCGATGGACGGGCACATCTCGGTGCTGAGCTCGGCGGTCGCGGCGATGGACTGGCTCACGGAGCACGCGCACGACTGAGGCAGCGGGCAGCGCCGATCAAGCGACCGGGAAGACGATCCGGGTCCGCCACTTGTGCGGGTCCTCCTCGGCGCCGGGACCCAGGAGGTACTCCTCCCACATCTCCGGGGCCGGGGTCAGGTCGTGCTCCGAGAACCACTCGGTGAGCTCGTCGTAGGTCGCCGCGAGGGAGTCGTACGGACCCCGATGGATCGCCATGACCGCGTCGCCGCCGCGCAGGGTCGCCGC
>DATKTF010000439.1:0-7073 GCA_035531255.1 Cellulomonadaceae bacterium | reverse complement strand
CCCCAGGACGGAGGGCATCACCGAATGGTCGATGGCCGACGCCAGGAACTGGGCAGCACCCGGCGGTGTCCGCAGCACCACGAAGCTTCCCGATGCCTCGGCGGTCACCAGCAGCTCGGCGCAGAGGCGAGCCAGACGGGTGGCGAGCTGCTCGACGTCGGGCGCGCGTTGCGGCGAGCGGTCGCCGCCCTCACCGGGCAGGGCGTAGAGGAGCGAACCCGCGGTGCTGCGGATCCGGACGGCCCGGAGCTCGACGAGATCGCGCGAGAGCGTCGCCTGGGTGACCGAGACGCCGGCCTCCGCCAACGCGTTCGCGAGCTCCGACTGCGAGTGGATCTCGTGATGCTCGAGCAGCGAGGCGATCAGTGCGTGCCGCGCCGCCTTCGTGGCCGGGACGCCCGACGACCCCGTCGCGGCGGTCTGGTCGCTCACGAGCGCTCCAGGAGCCACGTCAGCAGGGCCTTCTGGGCATGCAGGCGGTTCTCCGCCTCGTCCCAGACGACCGACTGCGGTCCGTCGATCACCTCGGCGGTGATCTCCTTCCCGCGGTACGCCGGGAGGCAGTGCAGCACGATCGCGTCCGGAGCGGCGAGCGCCAGGGCCGCATCGTCGAGGCGGAACGGGACGAAGGGCAGCTCGCGCACGGCGGCCTCGTCCTCCTGGCCCATCGACACCCAGGTGTCGGTGGCGACGACGTCCGCACCCGCGACGGCCGCGGCCAGGTCGTGCGTGACGAGCACCGAGCCGCCGGTCGCGCGCGCCCGCTCGGCCGCCGCCGCGAGGACCGCCGGATCCGGCAGGTAGCCCTCCGGGGTGCCGATCCGCACGTGGAGCCCGGCCGTCGCCCCGCCGAGAAGGTAGGAGTGCGCCATGTTGTTCGCGCCGTCGCCGACATACGCGAAGGTCTGCCCCGCGAGCGCGTCGAGGCCGCCGCGGTGCTGAGCGACCGTGGTGAGGTCGGCGAGGATCTGGCACGGGTGGAACTGGTCCGTCAGCGCGTTGACCACCGGCACGCCGCCGACCGCCGCCATCTCCTCGATCCGCGACTGGTCGAACGTGCGCCAGACGATCGCGGCGACCTGGCGACCGAGCACACGTGCCGTGTCCGCGACGGACTCGCGCACCCCGATGCGTGCGAGGTTCCCGTCGACCGCGAGCGGGAAGCCACCGAGCTCGGCGATGCCCGTCGCGAACGACACCTGAGTCCGCAACGTTGGCTTGTCGAAGATCACCGCGACCGCGCGCGGACCCGCGAGCGGTCGACGGACGTAGCGGTCCTCGCGGAACGCCAGTGCGAGCGCGAGGACCTCGCGCTGCTCGGCGGGGCTGAGGTCGTCGTCCCGGAGGAAGTGCCGGACCATGTCAGATCTCCGTCTCGGTGGTGGACCCGGCCGACGTCGCGACGTGCTGCACGAAGTCGGAGGCCTGGTCGCGGGTCAGGATCAGGGGCGGGGCGAGCCGCAGGGTCGTGGGGGTGCAGGCGTTGATGATGAACCCGGCGTCGAGCGCCCGCGCCGCGAGGTCCGCCGCGGCGGGCTGGGTGAGCTCGATGGCGATCAGCAGCCCGTCACCACGCACCTCACGCACGAGCGGATGACCCGTCGCCGCGACACCGGCACGCAGGTAGGCCCCCATCTCCCTGACGTGCGCCAGCAGCCCGTCGCGCTCGATCACGCCGATCGTCGCGAGCGCGGCGGCCGCGGCCACCGGGTTCCCGCCGAAGGTCGTGCCGTGCTGACCGCGCCCCAGCAGCGTCGCCGCACGCTCACCGAATGCGATGACCGCGCCGATCGGGAACCCGCCACCCAGGCCCTTCGCCAGAGTCACGACGTCCGGCGTGATCCCGCCACCGAGGTGCGGGTGCTGATGGGCGAACCACTCTCCGGTCCGTCCCATCCCGGTCTGCACCTCGTCGAGGACGAGCAGCGCCCCGCATGCGGCGGTCAGCTCCCGCGCCCGGGCGAGATAGCCGGGCGGCAGGGGGCGGACGCCCGCCTCGCCCTGGATCGGTTCGAGGACCAGGGCGGCCACGTCCTCGCCGAGAGCCGCCTCGAGCGCGTCGACGTCGCCGAACGGGATGAACTCGACTCCGCCAGGGAGCGGCTCGAACGGTTCCCGGTAGGCGGCCTTGTGCGTGAGCGCGAGTGCGCCCATGGTGCGGCCGTGGAACGCCCCCTCGAGGGCCAGGATCCGCGGGCGTCCGGTACGACGCGCCATCTTCACGACGGCCTCGTTGGCCTCGGTCCCGGAGTTCGTCAGGAACACGCGCGACCCGTGGTCGGCGCCCGCGAGCTGGAGAAGTCGCTCGGCCAGCGCGATCTGGGTCGGTGTCGCGAAGAAGTTCGAGACGTGGCCGAGGGTGCCGAGCTGCGCCGAGATCGCGGCGGTCAGCGTCGGATGGGCGTGGCCGAGGGAGTTGACCGCGATCCCGGCCAGCAGGTCGAGGTAGCGCACCCCGTCCGCGTCCCAGACGTAGGCACCCTCGCCGCGCACGAGCACCCGTTGCGGGGTCCCGAACGTGTCCATGAGCGCGTGACCGTAGCGCTCCGTCCAGGCGGCGACGCTCCCGTCGCCGTCCGGCCGGGCGACCGGCCTCGGGCTCTCCACTGCTCCGGTCACGCGCCGTCCTCCGTCGTCTCGTCGGGCAGCACCATCGTGCCGATGCCCTGGCTGGTGAAGACCTCGACGAGGATCGAGTGCGGTGCACGCCCGTCGATCACGTGGGCCTGACTGACCCCGCCGTCGACGGCCCGCAGGCACGCCTCCATCTTCGGCCGCATGCCGGAGTCGAGCGAGGGCAGCAGTGCTGCGAGCTCGGTCGCCCGGATCTCGCTCGCGAGCGACGACCGGTCCGGCCACCGCGTGTAGAGACCCTCGACGTCCGTCAGGACGATGAGCTTGCGCGCGCCGAGGGCGATCGCCAAGGCAGCGGCGGCCGTGTCGGCATTCACGTTGAGGACCTGGGACGGGTCGTCGACGTCCGGTGCCACCGTCGACACGACCGGTATCCGCCCGGCTGCGAGCAGGTCCAGGACGGCGCCGGGGTTGACCTCGACGACATCGCCGACGAGCCCGACGTCGACCGGCTCGCCGTCGACCAGCGCCGTGCGTCGACGGGCTCGGAGCAGGCCGCCGTCCTCGCCCGAGAGACCGACCGCATGGGGGCCGTGCGCGTTGAGCAGGGCGACGAGCTCGCGCGAGACCTGGCCGGTCAGCACCATCCGGACGACGTCCATCGCCTCCGGTGTCGTGACCCGGAGCCCACCACGGAACTCGCTCTCGATCCCGAGCCGGTCGAGCATCGCGCTGATCTGGGGCCCGCCACCGTGCACGACCACCGGGTGCAGCCCGACGCGTCGGAGGAACACCATGTCCTGCGCGAAAGCGCGCTTGAGGTCCTCGTCGATCATGGCGTTGCCGCCGTACTTCACGACGACGAGGGCACCGGCGAAGCGCTCGAGCCACGGGAGGGCCTCGATCAGGACCTCGGCCTTCTGGTCCGGCCGCAGGTCCGTGCGCGTGTCGAACGTGACGTCATCGCTCGCGACGGGATCGTTCACGACGCGTACGCGCTGTTCTCGTGGACGTAGTCGTGCGTGAGGTCGTTGGTCCACACGGTCGCCTCGGTCGCACCCGCGTGCAGGTCGACGAGGACGTGGACCTCGCGGGCGGAGGCCAGGTCCACGAGGGACCTGTCGTCGCCCACCCCACCGGCACGACACACCTGGACACCGTTGATCGAGACGTCGAGGCGGTCGGCGTCGAACGCTGCGACCTCGACGGGCACCGTACCGACTGCGGCGAGGACGCGACCCCAGTTGGGGTCGTTGCCGAAGACGGCGGCCTTGAACAGGTTCGACCTGGTCACGGCCCGTGCGACGGCGACCGCTGCGTCCTCGCTGCCCGCGTTGACCACGCGCACGGCGATGTCATGGCTCGCACCCTCCGCGTCGGCGACGAGAGCGCGCGCGAGGGCGCGGCTGACCTCGGCCACCGCGGAGTGCAGCTCGTCCGCGGACGGGCTCACGCCGCTCGCTCCGGAGGCGAGCAGGACGACCGTGTCGTTCGTCGACATGCAGCCGTCCGAGTCGACACGGTCGAACGTCACGCGCGTCGCGGCTCGGAGAGCCTGGTCGGCGCCCTCGGCGGTGGTCACGGCGTCGGTCGTGAGGACGACGAGCATCGTCGCGAGTCCGGGGGCCAGCATGCCTGCGCCCTTCGCCATGCCGCCGACCGACCAACCGTCGCGTTCGGCCACGGCCGTCTTCGGCACGGTGTCGGTCGTCATGATCGCGGCAGCGGCGTCGGCCCCGCCGTCCGCGGCGAGCGCGGCGACGGCGGCGTCGATGCCGGGCAGCAGCACATCCATCGGAAGCCGCTCGCCGATCAGTCCGGTCGAGCAGACGACGACGTCACCTGCGGAGAGATCGAGGGCGACCGCGACCTGCTCGGCGGTGTGGTGCGTGTCGGCGAAGCCCTCGGGGCCGGTGCAGGCGTTCGCGCCACCGGAGTTCAGCACGACGGCCGCTGCCACGCCGTCGGCCAGCGCCTGGCGCGACCACACGACCGGTGCCGCGACCACGCGGTTGGTCGTGAAGACACCGGAGGCGACCTGCAGCGGTCCGTCGTTCACCACCAGGGCGAGGTCCGGCCGGCCGGACGACTTGAGGCCAGCAGTGACGCCGGCGGCCCGGAACCCCCGGGGACGGGTGACGGTCACGGTGCGACTCCGTTCACGCTGAGCCCGGTCGTCTCCGGGAGACCGAGGGCGAGGTTCAATGACTGCATCGCGCCTCCGGCGGTGCCTTTGACGAGGTTGTCGATCGCGGTGACGGTGACGACGCGCCGGGCGTGCTCGTCGACGACCACCTGCACCAGCGCGGTGTTGGCGCCGAGGGTCATGGCCGTCGACGGCCACTGCCCCTCGGGGAGAAGCTCGACGAACGGCTCGTCCGCGTAGGCCGACCGCCACGCCTCGCGCACCGCCGAGGGCGTGGCGCCGTCCGCGAGCCGGGCGGTCGCGGTCGCGAGGATCCCCCGGGACATCGGGACGAGGGTCGGGGTGAACGACATGCGCACCGGTACGCCACCGGCACGCGCGAGGTTCTGCTCGATCTCGGGGATGTGCCGGTGCACGCCACCGACCGCGTAGGGCTGCGCCGAGCCGAGGGCCTCGCTCGCGAGCAGATGCTGCGCGAGCGTCTTCCCCGCACCGGAATACCCGTTCGCGAGCACCGCGACCAGGTCGAGGGGCTCGATGACACCCGCAGCGAGGCCGGGCTGGAGCCCGAGGGTCACCGCGGTCACGTTGCACCCGGGCACCGCGATCCGCCGCGCCGTCGCCAGGATGTCACGCTGGTCCCGGGCGAGGGCCTCACCTGCGTGCAACAGCTCGGGGAGCCCGTACGGCCAGGTCCCCGCATGGGGGCTTCCGTAGAACGACTCCCACTCCGTCGGGTCGACCAGCCGGTGGTCGGCACCGAGGTCCAGCAGGATCGCTCGGTCCCCCGCTGCCTCGAGCTCTGCGGCGATCGCACCGGACGCGCCGTGCGGCAGCGCGAGGACGACGACGTCGTGACCGGCAAGTGCCGTCGACGTGGTCGGTTGGAGCACCCGCTCGGCCAACGCACGAAGGTGCGGGTGGTGGCTGCCGAGAGTGGTCCCGGCGCTCGCATGGGCCGTGAGCGCGCCGATCCTCGCGTCCGGGTGCATCAGCAGGACGCGCAGGATCTCTCCACCCGCGTACCCGCTCGCACCGGCAACCGCCACAGTGAACGACATGTGCATGAACATACACCCAGGCGAGGATTCATGTGACTCAGGCCTGAGGTCGGCTCGGCATCGCGATCACCATCATCCGGCACGACCCCCTCCGCCGGGAAGATCACCGGCCGGTCCTGCGTTCCCCGAGCATGCGAGCCGTCCACGCGACCACGTCCGGCGGACCCGAGGTCCTGCATCTCGTCGAGATCCCCGAGCCCACGCCGGCTCCCGATGAGGTCCTCGTCAGGGTCGACGCGGTGGGCGTCAACTTCATCGACACCTACCGGCGGAGCGGCCTCTACCCGACGCCCTTCCCGCACGTGGTCGGCGGCGAGGGCGCGGGGACGGTCATCCTGCTCGGGGACGACGTCGAGGGGATCGCGGTCGGCGACCGCGTCGCGTGGCACGCGTCGCGCTCCGGCTCGTACGCCGAGGTGGTCGCCGTGCGGGCGTCGGGAACGGTCCCCATCCCCGACGGGGTGCCGGTCACGAGCGCCGCCGCCGTGCTCCTGCAGGGGCTGACCGCGCACTACCTGACGCACTCCACCTTTCCCGTCACGCCGGGTCAGGACCTCCTGGTGCACGCCGGAGCCGGTGGGGTCGGCCTCCTGCTCACGCAGCTCGCCGTGTCGTCGGGCGCCCGTGTGATCACCACGGTCTCGACCGCGCAGAAGGCGGCACTGTCCCGCGCCGCCGGAGCCTCGGACGTGCTCCGCTACGACGAGTACCGCGACCTCACGGCCGACCTCACCGATGCCGTGCGGGCGCTCACCGGGGGCGCCGGGGTGCACACCGTGTTCGACGGCGTCGGACGGACGACCTTCGACGCGTCCCTCGCCTCGCTCCGGCCGCGCGGCGGACTCGCCCTGTTCGGCGCCGCCTCCGGACCGGTCCCGCCCGTCGACCCGCAGCGCCTCAACGCCGCGGGCTCTGTCTATCTCACACGACCGACGCTGGGTGACTACACCGCGACCCGCGACGAGCTGCTCGGGCGTTCCCGCGACCTCTTCGACGCGATGCTCGCGGGGACGCTCGACGTACGGATCGGGGCGACGTTCGCCCTGGACGACGCGGCGGAGGCGCACCGCGCGCTCGAGGCGCGCGAGACGACCGGGAAGGTGCTGCTGCGGCCCTGAGACCCGATCGGGTCGAAGCCCCGCACGCTAGGCCCGAAGGACCGCCCCGAACCGCCGACCCGCCTCCGCGACGACCGACTCGCGCACGCCCGCGGCCTCCTCCGCGGTGAGCGTCCGGTCGGGTGCCCTCAGACGGAGCGAGAACGCGAGCGACCTCCGGCCCTCGCCCACCTG
>DATKTF010000438.1:0-2150 GCA_035531255.1 Cellulomonadaceae bacterium | reverse complement strand
GGCGTCGTGCAGCCACAGCGCGAGCAGGTGGAGCTGGGTCGACTTGCCGACCCCGTCACCGCCCTCGAACGAGAGGAAGAAGCCCGGGGCGTCCGGCGTCGAGGGGGCAGCCGGAGCGTGGATCGTCACGGCGCCCAGGGTATCGGGCACCGCTGTCACTCACTCCCCCGGGTACACGACCCCGGCCTGCGCGCGGACGGTGTCGAGCGTGCGCATCACGTCGAGCGTGCCCTGCCACGACATCCGCGGGCTCTCGGTCTCGCCCGCCGCCACCCGCCTGGCGACCTCGGCGGCCTCGTACTGCAGGCCGTCCGCCGCGTGCTGGTCGAACTTCCACCGGGCGCCGTCGTTCCGGGTCGCGGTGAACGACGTCGGCCGATAGAACTCGCCGTGCACCGTGATCGAGCCCTCGGTGCCGGAGATCGAGGCGGTCGTCGGTGTCTTCGACCACATCGTGGTCGACAGCGTGGCCTGCACGCGGTCCCCGTAGGACAGCACGATCGAGATCTGACCGTCGACACCGGTCTCGGTCAGGGCACCCACCGCGTGCACGGCGTCCGGGGCGCCGAGGAAGTCGTGCGCGAACGACACGGGGTAGACCCCGAGGTCGAGGAGCGCCCCGCCGGCCAGGGCCGGGTCGAAGAGCCTGCTGGCGGGGTTGAACGGGAACGCCTGGCCGTGGTCGGCGGAGATGTTGATGATCTCGCCGATCTCACCCGCGTCGATGACCTGGTGGATCTTCGCGACGTGCGGCAGGAACCGCGTCCACATCGCCTCCATGACGAACACGCCGGCCGCTCGCGCCGCGGCGAAGACCTGCTCCGCCTCGCCGGTGTTCCGCGTGAACGCCTTCTCGACGAGGACGTGCTTCCCGGCGGCGATCGCCAGCAGTGCGTGCTGGCGGTGCTCCGAGTGCGGGGTCGCGACGTACACGGCGTCGACACGGTCGTCCTCGACGAGGTCGCGGTAGCCGACGTGCGTCGTCGGGATCGCGTGCGCAGTGGCGAACCGTTCGCACCGGTCCTTGTTGCGCGAGCCGACGGCCGTCAGCTGGGCTCGCGTGTGCTTGTTGACCGCATCGGCGAACGCACCGGCGATGCCGCCGGCTCCCAGGATCCCCCAGCGGATGGGCGGTGCGGTGCGCGGGTCCTCGACATGTGCCATGAGCCCCAACCTATCGCTCGACGAGCTCCGGGACGGGCTCGCCCACCGAGCTGGAACCGTGCCTCGCCTCGTTCCGGCACCGACCGCCGGATCCGCCCGTCAAGCGCGGGTTGTCCACAGCCTGGGACGAAGGGCCGGTGCGCGATGCGGTGCGGTTGGTAGGTTCCGACCGGACAAACCGGACAGCGGGTTCACAGTGGGTCCACAGGGGTGCCCGGTGGCGGTCGGTGGCGCGAAACGGGGGCGGGCATGGTGAGACGGATCGCGCGACGAGGACGCACCCCGGTGCCCCGGTCCTCCGCGGCGGTCGCGGTCCTCGGGGCCGGACTCGCACTGGCCGGGTGCACCACGACCGCACCCCCGACGCCGACCGTGAGCACGGGCCCGACGGGCCGGTCGAGCCCGACAGGCCAGTCGAGCCCGTCACCGTCATCGAGCAGCCACCCCAACCGCCCGGCGCCGACCCGCCCGGCGGCGATGTCCACGATGGACGGCAACGGGGCGGCCGCCGCCGCGCTCTACTTCATCGAGCTCTACGGGTACGTGCTCCAGACCGGCGACCTCACCGAGTGGAACGCGATGAGCTTTCCGGACTGCCAGTTCTGCACCGCGATCCACAAGTCCATCTCGTCCGTCTATGAGGGCGGCGGACACATCGAAGGGGGCAGCCTCTCAGCGGAGGTCCTCGCGGTGCACGAGCTCGACGAATTCATCGGCGGCTACCCGATCGACCTTCGGGTTACGCAGCAGCCCTCCTCCGCGTACTCCGCAGTCGGAACTGAGACCGACTCAACCGCGGTCTCGACCAAGTCCGGAAGGTTCTACACGGTCTTCGTCAACGGCGCCTGGCAGATTGCCGAAGTGTCCGGAATCGAGCAGAACTCGTGATCTACGGTCGCGTTCTCGCAGTCGCGGCCACCCTGCTGCTCGCTGCCAACAGCGCGTTCCAGGTGACCACAACCGATGACCCGGGCAGCATCGCTGAC
>DATKTF010000437.1:0-5530 GCA_035531255.1 Cellulomonadaceae bacterium | reverse complement strand
AAGCGGTCGAAGAGGTAGGCCGCGTCGTGCGGGCCGGCCGCCGCCTCCGGGTGGTACTGGACCGAGAACGCGGGGACGTCGAGGCATCTCAGGCCTTCGACGACGTCGTCGTTGAGCCCGACGTGCGAGACGACGACACGTCCGTAGCGACCGTCTCCGAACGGCGCGGCCGTCTCCTGGCCGCGCGGGGCGTCGACGGCGAAGCCGTGGTTCTGGGACGTGATCTCGACCCGCCGGGTGCTCAGGTCCATCACCGGCTGGTTGATGCCGCGGTGACCGAACGCGAGCTTGTACGTGCCGAACCCCAGGGCGCGCCCGAGGATCTGGTTCCCGTAGCAGATGCCGAAGTACGGGATGCGCCGATCGAGCACCTCGCGGAGGAGCGCGACCTCGTGCGTCGAGGCGGCCGGGTCGCCCGGACCGTTCGAGAAGAACACGCCGTCGGGCTCGAGAGCGAGGACCTCGTCGATCCCGATGCTGCTCGGCACCACGTGCACCCGCATGCCGCGCTCCGCCAGCCGGTGCGGGGTCATGGACTTGATCCCGAGGTCGAGCGCGACGACCGTGGCCGTCGGTTCCGCACCGGCGAACTCGCCGCACGGCTCGACCACGTAGGGCTCGGAGGTCGTGACCTCACCGGCGAGGTCCGCTCCTGCCATCGGAGATACCGCACGGACCTCGGCCAGGAGGTCCTCCACGGGGCGGGGCTCGCCCCGGTCGGTGAGCGCCTCGCCCGAGAAGACCCCGGCACGCATGACACCGGCGTCGCGCAGGTGACGCGTGAGCGCGCGGGTGTCGATCGCGCTGATGCCGACGATCCCCTGGTCCACGAGCGCGTCGTCCAACGGGCCGTCGGCCCGCCAGCTCGAGACCCGGCGGGCGGGGTCCCGCACGACGTAGCCGCTCACCCAGATCCGCCGCGACTCGCCGTCCTCGTCGTTGACCCCGGTGTTGCCGATGTGCGGTGCGGTCATCACGACGATCTGGCGGTGGTAGGACGGGTCCGTCAGGGTCTCCTGGTACCCGGACATCCCGGTGTTGAAGACGATCTCGCCGAACGTCGCGCCGCGGGCACCGTACGCACGGCCGGTGAACGTGCGTCCGTCCTCGAGGACGAGCAGGGCCGTGCCGGGCGGCAGGGCGGTGACGCCTGAACCGTCGCTGTCGATGCTCATGACTCCTCCTTCGTCAGGTGGGACGCGTGCGCGGGGACGAGCCGACCGTCCAGCACCGTCGGTCGTCCGCGGAGGAACGTCGCCACGGTGTGGCCGGGCAGCTCGCGACCGCGGAACGGGGAGTTCGTGGACATCGTCGCCTGGGCTGCCGGGTCGACGACCCTCGTGCCCCGCGGGTCCCAGACCAAAAGGTTCGCGGGCTCACCCACGGCGACGGGGCGACCCTGGTCGGTGACGCGTCCGATGCGCGCAGGAGCCTCGGACATCGTCCGGGCGACGTCGCGCCAGCTCAGTCGACCTGTGTCCACGAGCGTCAGCTGCACGACGGGGAGCGCCGTCTCGAGCCCCGTCATGCCGAAGGCCGCCGCCGCCCACTCGCAGTCCTTGTCCTCGACCGTGTGCGGGGCGTGATCCGTCGCGACGATGTCGATGGTGCCGTCGGCGACGCCGGCCCGGACGGCCTCGACGTCGGCTCCCGTGCGCAGCGGCGGGTTGACCTTGAACACCGGGTCGTAGCCGCGCACGAGGTCGTCGGTCAGACCGAGGTGGTGCGGCGTGGCCTCGGCCGTGACGTCGATGCCGCGCGCCTTCGCCCACCGGATGATCTCCACCGACCCGGCCGTCGAGAGGTGGCACACGTGCAGCCGAGAGCCAACGTGGTCGGCCAGCAGGACGTCGCGCGCGATGATCGCCTCCTCGGCGACGGATGGCCAACCGGCGAGCCCGAGCTGTGCCGAGACCTCGCCCTCGTGCATCTGCGACCCCTCGGTCAGCCGCGGGTCCTGCGAGTGCTGCGCGATGACACCGTCGAAGGCCTTCACGTACTCGAGCGCGCGTCGCATCAGCACCGGGTCGTGCACGCACTTCCCGTCGTCGGAGAACACCCGCACGTGCGCGGCGGAGTCGGCCATCGCCCCGAGCTCGGCGAGGTGCTCCCCCGCGAGCCCGACGCTGACCGCGCCGACCGGGTGGACGTCGACCCAGCCACTGTCCCGGCCGATCCGCCAGACCTGCTCGACGACGCCGGCCGTGTCGGCCACCGGCGAGGTGTTGGCCATCGCGTGCACCGCCGTGAACCCGCCGAGCGCTGCCGCGCGAGTCCCGGTCTCGATCGTCTCGGCGTCCTCGCGGCCGGGCTCCCGCAGGTGCGTGTGGAGATCGACCAGGCCCGGCAGCACGACGCAGCCGTCCGCCTCGACGACGACGGCCCCGTCCGCTCCCACCGCGGCGTCGGGACCGATCGCCGCCACCATGCCGTCGCGCACGAGGACGTCCGCGACGTCCTCGCCGTAGGGTCGGCCGCCGCGGATCAGGTACGTGGTCATCGTGCGTCCTCCTGAAGGGTGGTGCCGGGGGTCTCCTGCGCGAGGAGGAGGTACAGCGCGGCCATCCGGACCGCGACGCCGTTCGCGACCTGCTCGACGATGACGGCGCGCGGCGAGTCCGCCGCCGTCGCCGAGATCTCCAGCCCACGGTTCATCGGACCGGGGTGCATCACGATCGCGTGCTCCGGGAGCCGTGCCATCCGCCGCCCGTCGAGCCCGTAGCGCCGCGTGTACTCCACCGCGCTCGGGAAGAACCCCCCTCCCGCGCTGCTCATCCGTTCGCGCTGCACCCGCAGCATCATGATGGCGTCCGGGCGCTCGTCCGTGATCACGGCGTCCAGGTCGTAGGACACCCGGCACGGCCACGGCCCGATCCCGACCGGCAGCAGCGTGGGCGGGGCCACCAGCGTCACCTCGGCGCCGAGGGTGTGCAGGAGGTCGACGTTCGACCGTGCGACGCGCGAGTGCAGCACGTCCCCGACGATCGCCACCCGCAGACCGGTCAGGTCCCGACCGGTGACGTCGGCGGTCCCGCCCTCCCCGACCAGATGACGTCGCATCGTGTAGGCGTCGAGCAGCGCCTGGGTCGGGTGCTGGTGCGTGCCGTCTCCCGCGTTCAGCACCGCCCCCTGGGTCCAGCCGGACGTCGCGAGCGTGTGCGGTGCACCGGAGGCCGGGTGTCGGATCACGACGGCGTCCGCCCCCATCGCCTGCAGGGTCAGCGCGGTGTCCTTGAGGGACTCGCCCTTGGAGACGCTCGACCCCTTCGCCGAGAAGTTGATGACGTCGGCGGAGAGCCGCTTGGCGGCCGTCTCGAACGAGATCCGCGTCCGGGTCGAGTCCTCGTAGAAGAGGTTGACGACGGTCCGGCCGCGCAGCGTCGGGAGCTTCTTGATCGCGCGCTCCTGGGTGGCTGCCATCTGTGCGGCCGTGTCCAGGATCAGGACCGCCTCGTCCCGGGAGAGGTCGGCGGTCGAGAGCAGGTGCTTCATCGCGCGCCTCCGTCGATCAGCACCGCGTCGGTGCCATCGGTCTCGGTCAGGAGCACGCGCACCCGCTCGGTCGTCGACGTCGGGAGGTTCTTCCCGACGAAGTCCGGACGGATCGGGAGCTCGCGGTGGCCGCGGTCGACGAGTGCCGCGAGCTGGACCGCGCGTGGCCGGCCCAGGTCGTTCAGGGCATCCAGAGCTGCCCGGATCGTGCGGCCCGAGAAGAGCACGTCATCGACGAGGACGACGACGCGACCGTCGATCCCGCCGGGTGGCAGCACCGTGGCCCCGATCGTCCGGGTCGGATGGTGCCGCAGGTCGTCCCGGTACATCGTGATGTCGAGGCTGCCGACGAGGGCTGCCGGGTCCACCGTGGGTTCGACCTCGGCGAGCCGCGCGGCGAGCCGGTGCGCGAGAGGCAGTCCGCGGGTCGGGATCCCGAGCAGGACGAGGTCGGCGGCGCCCTTGTTGCGTTCGAGGATCTCGTGCGCGATCCGCGTCAGGGCCCGTGCGATCTCGTGGGGGCCGAGCACCTCGGTGGCGGTCGTCGCGGAACCCGCAGGATCGGGGGCCTCGGAGGGCTGCGCAGGCGCAGCAGGACCAGATGACATGTCGTGCTCCTTCCCCGCCTCACGGGACGGGTCTTAAAGGATCTTCTGTCGAGCGCAGAGTCTAGCGTGGCAACCCGGTCGCGCATGCCCCGCCGGCGTTCCCACACAGCCGGCACGCGCCGGCTCGGCGCTTCGCACCGACCCGACCGCCCCACACGCTCATGAATGTCGCCCGTGCGCCGATGGGACGGGCATGACCGCCGGTGGAGACCCCTGGGTGCTGATCGCCCAGGGAGTCGTCGCCGGCCTCCTCGTGGGGCTGGCGCTGCTGTACGTCAACTGGAGCCGCGCCGACGTGCGCGACATGGGCAGCAGATGGCTCGCGGCATGGTCGGTGGACCTCGCGATCCTGGCGTGCGTGAACGCGACACTCGCGGTAGCCCGACCCTCGGCCGTCGCCGGCGTGCTCCTCTTCGCGTGTGCCCAAGCTCTGGCCGGCGCCGTGCTGATGGCGGTCCCCGCGCTCCAGGCGCTCACGAACGGACCGCGGATCCACCTCGCGATCGTCAGCGCGACCGGCCTGTTCGCGATCCGGGCGGCCCTATGGCTCGGGACGGACCTCGTCGTGACGCACCGGTACTCGGTGACCGGCGCCCCGCTCCACGGGCCGCTGTACGGCGCGACGTTCCTCGCGCCGCTGGCGGTCGTCGGCTCCTACGCCGTCGTGGCGTTGTCGCGCACCCCGGGCTCACGGCTCCGCTCGCTCCTCACCGTGTCGGCGACGAGCAGCGCGGTGCTGATCGTCCTCTTCCAGCTCGCCCCGCTCGACACCGGGGGAACGTCCGCTCCCCTCGTCTGGACGCTGCCGCTGGTCGTTCTGCTCGTCGTGCTGGCGTTCCGGAAGACCCGCATCAGGCTCGACGGGGAACGCCGCCAGGCCGCCATGCGCGCCGATCAGGTGGCGTTGAGCAACGCGGTCTGGTTCCAGCGAGAGCCGGAGGCGATGCTTGCGCTCGCCGTGGCGATGGCGCGCGAGACGCTCGACGACCCCGGACTGACAGGAAGCGTGAGGCGGCTCTCGCGAGGGAGTCACGTCGTCGGGCTGTACCCCGACCCCGGCGGTGCACACGATGCTCTCGACGCGGGGTACCTCGACATGCTCACCCGGATCGTCATGACAGCCGCGGATCAGCATGCCCTCGCGGCGGACATGCGGCAGGCCGCTCTGACGGACCGGCTCACGAAGCTCCCGAACCGGCCCGCGCTCGAGGCGCATCTGCACGAGGCGCTCGCGCGGGCGGACGAGCTCCGGTCACCGCTCACGGTGATCTCTTGCGACATCGACGACGTCAAGAAGGTCAACGACGAGCACGGACATCGCCGTGGGGACACCATCCTCGTCGAGGCCGCAGGACGGTTCGGCGAGATCGTCTGCGAGACCGCCTATATCGCACGTTTCGGCGGTGACGAGTTCGTCGTCGTCCTCCCCG
>DATKTF010000436.1:0-12363 GCA_035531255.1 Cellulomonadaceae bacterium | reverse complement strand
GACACCAGGACGATCGCGTGGACGCGGCTCGGTAGCGCCTTGGCCGCGGCGGGGTCCGAGCCGAGTGCGAGCTCCTGGCGCACGAGGTCGTAGTGCTTGCGGATGGACTTCATCAGCACGAACAGCGCCATCATCGCCAGGATCGCGATCCACGCCCCGTGGGTGAACTTGGTGAGCAGCACCAGGACGAGGACGACGGCGGTCATCACGAAGCCGAGCGTGTTCACGGCCCGCGAGCGCGACATCCGGGCGCGGACCTGCGGGTCGGGCTCGGCGGCCATGTGACGCGTCCAGTGCCGCACCATGCCGAACTGGCTGAGGGTGAACGAGACGAACACGCCGACGATGTACAGCTGGATGAGACGCGTGACCTGAGCGTCGAACGCCCAGATGAGGGCGATCGCCGCGAGCGCCAGCGTGACGATCCCGTTCGAGAAGGCGAGCCGGTCCCCGCGCGTGTGGAGCTGCCGGGGCATGTAGCCGTCTCTGGCCAGGATCGAGGCGAGCACGGGGAAGCCGTTGAAGGCCGTGTTCGCAGCCAGCACCAGGATCAGGCCCGTGACGGCCGTCACCACGTAGAACGCCGGGGTGAACCCGGAGAAGACCGTGTGCGCGAGCTGACCGATGACCGGGTCCTGGACGAAGCTCGGCCCGACCAGCTTCCCGTTGATCATCAGCTGGGTCGACGGGTCTTCGACGAAGTGCAGCTTGGTCACCCGCGCGAGGAGCAGGATCGACATGACCATGCCGACCGAGAGACCGCCCAGCAGCAGGAGCGTGGTCGCCGCATTCTTGCTCTTCGGCTTGCGGAACGCCGGGACCGCGTTGCTGATCGCCTCGACACCGGTGAGCGCGGACGCTCCGGACGCGAACGCCCGGAGCACGAGGAAACCTCCGGCGAGACCGACCAGCCCGTTCTGGTATCCCGGCTCGGGGAGCAGCTCGTAGGCGGAGCTCGCGGCCAGCGGCAGTGTCCCGGTCAGGTACCTGATCAGGCCGACTACCGCCATCGCCCCGATGGCGAGCATGAAGGCATACACCGGCACCGCGAACGCGCGTCCGGACTCCTTGACGCCTCGCAGGTTCGCCAGCGTGATGATCACGACCAGGATGATCGCGAACGCGGCCTCGTGACCACGGAGCGACGGGATCGCCGCCGCGGCGTACTGCGCACCGGAGGCGATCGACACGGCCACCGTCAGGATGTAGTCGACCATGAGGGCGCTCGCGACGGTGACACCGGCAGTGTGCCCGAGGTTGACCGTCGCGACCTCGTACCCCCCGCCACCGGTGGCGTAGGCATGGACGTTCTGGCGGTACGAGGCGACGACCGTCACCAGGACGATCCCCACCGCGACCCCGACCCACGGAGAGATCGTCGTGGCCGCGAGGCCGGCGATCGACAGGGTCAGCAGGATCTCGTCGGGCGCGTACGCGACCGACGAGAGGGCGTCGGAGGCGAAGATCGGGAGGGCGATCCGTTTGGGCAGGAGGGTGTGCCCCAGGTGCTCGCTGCGGACCGGACGGCCGAGCAGCAGACGTTTGGCGGCATCGGCGATATCAGACACAATCGCCCATGGTAAGCACTGGACGCGGCGCGCGCGTAACGCGCCGGACGCTGTAGCGTCTCCCGTTGTGCACTTCGTCATCATGGGATGCGGCCGCGTCGGCGCCACGCTCGCCCAGTCGCTCGAGAGCCACGGCCACTCCGTCGCCGTCATCGACCAGAACCCCGACGCGTTCCGGCGCCTCGACGCGGGCTTCGCGGGCAACAAGGTCACCGGTCTCGGGTTCGACCGCGACATCCTGACGCAGGCAGGCATCGACGAGGCGAACGGCTTCGCCGCGGTCTCGGACGGGGACAACTCGAACATCCTCGCCGCGCGTGTCGTCCGGGAGATGTACGGCGTGGAGAACGTCGTCGCCCGCATCTACGACCCGCACCGCGCCGAGATCTACCAGCGGCTCGGGATCCCGACCGTGGCGACAGTCCGGTGGACCGCGGACCAGGTGCTGCGTCATCTCCTGCCGATGGGGGCGACCGACGAGTATCGCGATGCCTCAGGTCAGCTGCGCCTGTGCCAGGTGGACGTCCATCCCGCCTGGATCGGCAAGCCCTTGCGGCACATCGAGGAGATCACCGGGGCGCGCGTCGCGTACCTGACCCGCTACGGCGACGGCCTCCTCCCCGGGGACGACGGCGTCCTGCAGGAGGCGGACGAGCTGCACCTCCTCATGCGCTCCGAGCACTCGGCGTCGGTCGAACGCACCCTGACCCGAGCACCGGAGGTCTCCTGATGCGCGTCGTGATCGCCGGGGCCGGGTCCGTGGGACGGTCCATCGCACGCGAGCTGCTCGCGCACGGGCACGAGGTGACCCTGATCGACCGCCAGCCCTCGGCGATGCGGATCGCCTCCGTGGCCGACGCCGAGTGGCTGCTCGCGGACGCGTGCGAGATGCCGACCCTGACCGAGGCGAAGGTCGACGAGTGCGACGTGGTCGTCGCGGCGACCGGTGACGACAAGGCCAACCTCGTCGTCTCGCTCCTCGCAAAGACCGAGTACGGCGTCCCGCGGACGGTTGCACGCGTCAACAACCCCAAGAACGAGTGGATGTTCGACGAGGCGTGGGGGGTCGACGTCGCCGTCTCGACGCCACGGATCATGACCGCGATGGTCGAGGAGGCCGTCGCGGTGGGCGACCTCGTGCGGATCTTCACGTTCCACCAGTCGGGCGCGGACATCCTCGAGCTCACGCTGCCCGACGAGTCGCCGATCGCCGGGATCCGGGTGGGTCAGGTGGTGTGGCCGGCCGACACGGTGCTGGCCTGCATCATCCGCGGTGACCGACCGATCGCGCCGAGCCCTGACGACACGCTCGAGGCGGGCGACGAGCTGATGTTCGTCACGGGTCGGGAAGCGGACGAGAAGGAGCTGGAGCACCTGCTCGTGGCCGGACCAGGAGCCAGCTGACCCACAGCCCCAGGGCGAACAGCGGGACACCCATCACGAGCTTCGCGGTCCCGAGCCAGCCGACCGTCGAGTCCAGGTAGAGCGGGACCTGCACCACGAGACGGAGCCCGAACAGCACGACCCAGATCCAGGTCGCCCAGGTGTACGCGCGTCGGAGACTGCGGGCGTCCGGCTGCGTGCGCCATCCCATCCCGTCCCCTCGGACCAGTGCGACGACCACACCGACACCGGGCCAGCCGGCAAGGATCGACAGCAGCGCGCCGGCGAACCAGCCGGCATTCACCCAGAGGCCCCACGCGAAGAAGTTCTTCGACTCCCCCGAGCGCCACGCCCAGACGACTCCGATCCCGACACCGAGGATCCCGGACAGCGCCTGCGTGATCGCCGTTCCCTGCACGAGCCGGAGCACGACCGCCACCACGGCGCCCGCGATCGCGACGATCAAGGAGAGCGCGAGATCTGCCGTCGCGACGAAGGCCACGACGAACACGAGACCGGGCAGCACCGACTCGACCATGCCACGAACACCGCCGACGGCGGCGCTCACCGAGAAGTCGTCCGCCGCGATGGCCCGCAGGCCCCGATCGCTCACACGATCACTCGCCCGGACGCGGACGCAGCTCGTACCTCGGGTTGAAGATCACCCGGCGACCGTCCACCTCGCACACACGTCCCTCGAGCTTCAACCGACGCCCGGGCTCGATCCCGGCGATCTCACGCCGGCCGAGCCAGACGAGGTCGATCGTGCCGCTGCCGTCGTACAGCTCGGCCTCGAGGGCGGGAACCCCCTCACGCGGGCGAAGAGTGACGGACCGCAGGACCCCGCTCACCGTCACGTGGCTCCGGACCGCGAGGTCGCTCAGTGCCGTGCAGCCCTGCTGCCTCGACTCCGTCCGCTCCTCGTCCGCCTCGATCTCGGTCTGGGACGCGAAGGCACGGTGCAGCGTCTCCCTGAGCGTCATCGGATCTCCGTGATCTCGGGGCCGCGACGCAGCAGGTCGAGATCGGACGCCTGGGCGCGCACCTCAGGGTCCTGAGGAACCACCGGGGCCGACTGGCCGGGGAGCCGGAGGGCGAGCAGGTCGCGAGGCGCGCGCGCCTCCTGGCCCCGGTCCACGACGATGTCGGCGAAGACCCCCTCGAGCGCCCGTGCCGCCTCCGGATCGACGGCCGCGCGACCGGTGACCACGCCGCGCAGGAACCACCGAGGGCCGTCCGCGCCGATGAACCGAGCCGGACGGTGCCCCGTCCGGCCCTCCTCGGTCCGAACGGGAAGCCGCGCGAGCAGCTCGCGGCCGAACGGCCCCGGCAGGTCGTCGGCGGACCCGCCCTGCTTCACGATCGACTCGGCGATCTCCTCGCGGATCTCGTCCCAGATCCCCTCGGTACGGGGCGCGGCGAACGCCTGCACCTGGAGGGCGGACCCCTCCAGGTTGACGGCTGCCGCACTGACCACCTCGGTGGCCTTGTCGATCTCCATCCGCAGTTCCATGCCGACGACGCCGGGGAGCCAGATCGACCCGAGGTCGACGCGCGTGCCGAGACCGTCGACCTCGGTCACGTCCCACGGCCCGTGGTCTCGTTCGCGCACCAGCGCTCCGTCGTCTTCTCGGGGGTCCACCAGGACCTCCTCGTCGGGGACGTCGACCTCGACCTCGGTCACCGCGTCGTCAGCGGCTGCGGAACGTGCTGCGCCGCGGCGGAACAGACCCACCAGTGTTCTCCTTCTCACGCGTGCGCTCGTCGGCGCACACATCGTCAAGTTTAGTCCGCCTCGCGTGAGCCGGTGGCGCGGGACTGCGCGACGATCACCCGCCCGGGTGTGCGGACTGCCCGTTCCACCCACCGCTCGACCCGAACCCGCCCTCGCCACGGTGCGATCCCGGCAGGTGCTCGACCTGGACGAAGCGCGCGCGTTCGACCTGCTGGATGACCAGCTGGGCGATCCGGTCACCGCGGGACAGGTGCAGCGCCTCGGTCTCGTCGGTGTTCAGGAGCGTGACCTGGATCTCGCCGCGATACCCCGCGTCGACCGTCCCCGGCGCGTTCACGATCGTGAGCCCGTGCCGGGAAGCGAGGCCGGACCTCGGGTGCACGAAGGCCGCATACCCGTCCGGGAGAGCCAGGGCCACCCCGGTCGGCACGGTCACGCGCGCCCGGGGCGGGATGTCGACGTCGACCCGCGTGACCAGATCGGCGCCCGCATCCCCCGGATGGGCGTAGGCGGGCACCGGCAGGCCCTCGTCGAGCAGCTGCAGCAGGACGTCGATCGTGCCGTCGGTTCTCACGGGGTCGCACTCTAGCCGCACTGCACCTGAGATGCTGGTGCCGTGCACACACCTACGTCGCTCGACAGCGCCGCCACCTTTGCCGAGCGGCTCTGGCCGGGTCCGTCCGGGTGGCTGATCGTGCTGGCGACCGCCGTGGTGTCCGGTGTCGCGCTCATGCCGGTCGGGACCACCCCGGCGATCGTCGCCGCGATCGCCGCCCTTGCGGTCGCGGTCGTGGTCGCGGTCGCCACGTCGCCCCGCGTGCTGGTGGCCGACGGAGAGCTCCGCGCGGGAAGCGCGCACATCCCTCTCGGGCTCCTCGGCGACGTCACGGTGCTCGATCGGTCCGGAGTCCGACGCGCGATGGGACCGGAGCTCGACGCGCGTGCCTACGTCTGCCTGCGGGCGTGGGTCGACGGCGCAGTGCGGGTGGAGGTCACCGACCCGCGGGATCCGACTCCTTACTGGATCGTCTCGTCACGCTGGCCGGACGCCCTCGCGGAGGCGATCGGGTACGACGACGAACGGCCGGCCACCGGAGCATGAACGCTCCGGGGCCGGCCGCACGGGTCTGAGCGGCGAGCTCGTCAGGCGGCGCACTCCGAGCAGACCGGCTGGCCGTTGCGCTCGTAGGCGAGCTGGCTGCGGTGGTGCACGAGGAAGCACTCGGAGCAGGTGAACTCGTCAGCCTGCCGCGGCAGGACCCGGACCGAGAGCTCCTCGCCCGAGAGGTCGGCGCCGGGAAGCTCGAACCCTTCGGCCGCTTCCGTCTCGTCCTCGTCGACCACTCCGGAGTTCTTGTCCGACCGGCGAGCCTGGAGCTCCTGCAGCGAGTCTTCGCCGAGGTCCTCCTCGGTCTTGCGCGGGGCGTCGTAGTCGGTTGCCATCTTCTTGGTCACACTCCGGGGGATCGGCGGTCGTGGTGGTACGGCTGATCAATGCGATCGGCCGCCGGTTTGTTCCCGGCGGCTGACGGATTGTGCCTCATTTCCGGGCCATCCGCACCCCCGTGCCGAACGGACGCGCCCGGGCCGGCCGTCATGGGCCCTCGTCGGCCCCCAGGACCTCGAGCAGGCCCACGAGGTCGGCGACGCTGGCGGCCGGCCCGGCCACCGTCATCTGCTCGGTCGCGGGCCGACCGTGCAGCCCGGTCACGACCGCCCCCGCCTCGGTGGCGATCAGCTGACCGGCCGCCAGGTCCCAGGGGTTGAGGCCACGCTCGTAGTGCAGGTCGAGGTTGCCGGCCGCCACCGCGCAGAGGTCCAGCGCTGCGGAGCCGATCCGCCGGATGTCGCGGACACGCGGCAGGAGCGCCGCCACCACGGCACCCTGCGCACGTCGACGCTCGGCCGTGTACCCGAACCCGGTGCCGACGAGAGAGTGCGACAACGGGCGCGCATCGTTGACGGCGATACGCCTGCCGTCGAGATGGGCGCCGCGGCCCCGACCAGCGGTGTAGGTCGCGCCGTCGATCACCCGGTACACGCAGCCGGCGATCGGTACCCAGCTCGCCGGATCGGGCTCCCCCGCGACCACCGCGACCGACACCGCGTACGACGGCAGCCCGTAGAGGTAGTTGACCGTCCCGTCGATCGGGTCGACCACCCAGGTCAGACCGCTCGTCCCCACCACCGCTGCGCCCTCCTCGCCGAGGATCCCGTCGTGCGGTCGCGCCGCGCCGATGAGGCGCCGAATCAGCAGCTCGGAGTCGGTGTCCATCTTCGTGACCACGTCGATCGGGCTGGACTTCGTGCCGGCGACCACCACCTGGTCCGGACGTCCGTCGCGAACGAGGGTCCCGGCGGTCGAGGCCAGGTGCGCGGCCAGGGTGACCAGGGAGTCGATCAGGGAGTCGTCGGGCAGCGGGATCGAAGAGGTCGTCACGCCGACCATCCTGCCCGACCACGGGCATCGGGGCGCAGCGCGGCGCACCGGACCGCCTCCGCGGCTTCGCGCCTCCGCGGTGGCAGGCTCAGACTCGAGGGAGAGGAGGTCCGCATGGGTGAGCTCGAGCTGGTGGGACTGCACGACGACGGGGAGCATCTCGTGCTGGTGGCCCAGGACGGCCAGCAGTTCCGCCTGCGCATCGACGAGACGCTGCGCGCTGCGGTCCGCCGCGATCGTCCCCAGCTCGAGAAGCTGCGGGCCGAGAAGGCCGGTGTTCTCAGCCCCCGCGAGATCCAGATGCGGATCCGCGCCGGGGCCTCCGCGGAGGACGTGTCTGCGGAGTGCGGCGTCCCGGTGGAGCACGTCCGCCGCTACGAGGGACCGGTGATCGCCGAGCGCGAGTTCATCGTCGCGCAGGCGCGCGGGACCCGGGTCGGGCGCGACGTCGGCGCTCCGGTGCTCGGCGACCTCGTGACCGATCGACTCGCCGCCCGCGGCGTCGACCCGGAGACCCTCGCGTGGGACGCCTACCGGGACCAGTCCGGCCCGTGGACGGTGGCCGTGGCGTTCACGGTCGCCGAGGTCGACGTCACGGCCCGGTGGACCTTCGACACGCAGGCCCGATCCGTGCACGCGCTCGAGGACGAGGCCCGGTGGCTCTCGGAGACCGAGATCGCCGACGAGCCGATCCAACGTCGCCACCTCGAGGCGGTGCGGGACGTCGTGTTCGACGTCCAGGCCGACGGGGTGCTCCGCCCGGTCCTCAGCGCGGTCGATGATCCGGGCGCCGCGGCAGGCGACCCGGAACCGGAGAAGGACGACCCGACGGCGACCCTGCTCGACGACCTCCGGTTCCGCAGAGGGATCCGCCAGCAGGTCGAGTACGACGACGACGTCGACGAGTTCGAGGGGTTCGGCCCGCAGCACGCGTTCGACTTCACTCAGCTCGACACCCAGGTGCCCGGCGCGCACCCGCTCGATGCCGACCCGCAGTCGAGCGCACGCGTCATCGACATGGTCGACGCCCAGACGGCAGCGGCATCCCGCGCGGAGGGCGTGCGGCCCGAGACCATGGACGACTCCCTCGGCGAGACTCCGGCGCCCCTGGCGGAACGCCCGCGCCCGGGCCGGAAGGGGCGCGCCAGTGTGCCCAGCTGGGACGAGATCGTCTTCGGCGCGAAACCGGAGTAGGTCGGGGGCGCGCAGCCTGGCGATGCTCGCTCGTCAGCTCGTGCGGTGTGGTGCGTGGCGCAGCACGTCAGGTCACGCGGTGCGCCGTGGTCGGCTGACCTTCGAGGTCCAGCGCCAGCGTCGCCGGTGACGTCGATGCCGCCTGCGCCGACGCCGCAGTCATCCGTCGCATGTGGTGCCGTCGGCACAGGACCTCGTACCCGATCTCGTCGCCACGCGGCCCCAGGTCCGTGTCCCCGACCACGACCTGTGCCCCCTCCACGACCATCATGCCTCCGACGGTCCGCGCGTTGTGCGTCGCCCGTGCCCCGCACCAGCACAGCGCTTGGACCTGGAGCACCTCGACGCGATCGGCGAGCTCGACGAGCCGCGCCGAACCCGGGAACAGGCGGGTCCGGAAGTCGGAGGTGATGCCGAACGCATAGACGTCGACCGCCATCTCGTCGACGATCCGGGCGAGCTGCTCGACCTGGACGGGCGAGTAGAACTGCGCCTCGTCACAGATGAGGTAGTCGACGCGGTCACCGCGCGTACGCCGTCGGACGACCTCGTCCCAGAAGTTCGTGTCGTCGTGCACCTCGCAGGCCCCGACGCGCAGCCCGAGCCGCGACGAGAGCACGTCGACGCCCGCCCGGTCGTTGCGGGTGAAGATCACGCCGCCGCGACCGCGGGCGGCGTGGTTGTGGTCCATCTGCAGCGCGAGGGTCGACTTCCCGCAGTCCATCGTCCCGGAGAAGAAGGCGAGCTCAGCCACGGGGCCTCGTCACCTCCGATCCCACAGGAACGGGACCGACATCTCATGCGGTGTCATCGAGCCGTGGACGCCGACCAGTCCGAGCGAGGCCGACGACTGGGTCCGGGTGTCGACCACGGTCGCGCGCCCGGTCATCGCGACCACCACGTCACCGAGTCGCGGACGCACATGATCGGCGACCGGACCGAACCAGCCGTCGTCCATCGCATCCTGCCCGACCGCGACCACCGCGGAGCCGCCGAGGACGTCACGCCAGCGGGCCGCGACCACCTCGGCCATGTGACCCGGTTCGAGATGCACGTGCAGGGCACGCGGCTCGCCTGCGACCAGGGCGACGCCCTCGCGCAGACCGGGCTCCTCCGCGACGTCCCAGCGACGCCTCGGGTCGACGTCCACCATCCCGTGGTCCGCGGTGATCACGAGCAGCGAGTCGCGCGGGAGCAGCCGGGCCAACCGCGCGAGCTCACGGTCGATCTCCTCGAGGGCGTGGCCCCACTGCCACGAGCCCCACCCCTCGTGGTGGCCGACCTTGTCGACCTCGCCCCAGTAGAGGTACGTCACCCCGGGCGTGGCGAGCTCGGCGACGGTCGCGTCGACGCGCTCCCCGAGGGTCTCCGCCGCGCGGTAGGTGGCTCCGCGGAGCGCGGCCTCGGTCATCCCCGAGCCGGCGAAACGCGCCGGACCCACCGAGATCGCCCGGTGCCCGTCCGCGACGATCTGCTCGAACACGGTGGGTTCGACCTGCCAGGCGCGCGGGGCTTCGGCGCCCTCCCACGACACCATGTTCGCCAGCCGGCCCGTCGCCGGATTGCGCACGGTGTACCCGACGAGCCCCGTGCGACCAGGACAGGTCCCGGTCCCGAAGGTCGCGATCGAGGCCGAGGTCGTCGACGGGTACCCGGCGGTCAGCCGGCGGGAGCCGGCGAGCATCTCGCGGAGGAACGGCGCATGCCCGGAGCGCTCGGCGAGGTTGACCCGGCCGAGGCCGTCCACGAGCACGACGCACACGCGACTCGCACGCGGCAGGGCCAGCAGCGCACGAGCGGCGGGGCCGCCCGGCACGCTGACCCCGGCGGCGTCCGCAGCCGCAGGAAGCACCGCGGACAGGTTGGCCCCGCGGTAGTCCGGCAGGACGAGTCCCGCCGCGGCGAGCTCGGTCAGGGTGGATCGAGACACTCAACGGCCCCGCACGGTGGCGGCGGTGAGCTGCCGGGCGAACGCGACGGCCGCGCCGACGGCCTCGCGACCCTCGGCGACCGCGCTGACCCGCACGACGATGTCGTCCGGGATCGAGGTCCCGGTCAGACCGTGGTCCGCCTCGCAGCTCGGGTCAGGGCAGGTCGCGGGCTCGAGGTCGATCCGGTGCACCGCGTCCCAGCCGATCGAGAGCGTCAGCTCGAGCGGGACGTCGCCCGGGCGGTGCTGCTCCGGTGAGCCCACGACGTGCGTGAGCGCGACCGACCGCAGCTCGGCCAGAGGCACCGCCTCGGTGGTCGCCGACGCGCTCGGGGTCGGGTGCTCGGAGTCCGCAGGGTGCTCGTCGACGTGGGCGACCACGAGCCGGGTCCCGGTGAGTGCGAGCACGGTCACGTGACGATGCACCTCGTTCGCGACGAATGTCGTCTCGGGGTGGACCAGGTGGGCGACCACCTTCTCACCCGCGAGCGCGACGTCAAGGATGTCGGCGACGAGGTCCGGGTAGTACCCGGCGCGATCGAGGTCACGATGCAGGAGAGGGAACGGGGAAGCCACGTCCAGCATCTTCCCATCCTGGCGGCGCCCACGGCGCCTCGACGCGGTCACGCGGGCAGAACCCGCCGCATGCCGTCCGCCCGGCTCGCCGGCGCGAGCTGGATCCGCGCCGCGAGGACGTGCAGGCCGTGCAGGCCGACGACCACGGGGTGCAGCTCGAGGCTCCTGACCTCGGGGAGGTCCTCGGCAAGTGCCGCCACACGCGCCACGAGGTCCTCGAGGGCGGCATGGTCCATCGGCGCGAGCCCGCGGTAGCCGAACAGCCGCGGCGCGGCGCGGGGCATCCGGATCAGGGTCGCGACGTCGACGTCCGTCAGCGGCGGTATCCCGTAACACACGTCTCCGAGCAGGTCGCTCGCGTCGCCTGCCAGTCCGAAGCTCACGACCGGTCCGAACAGCGGGTCCTCGGACGTGCGCAGCACGCACGCGACCCCGGCGGGGACCATGCGCTGGACCTCGAGCGGAACGCGCCGAGAAGCGTTCGTCGCAGGCCCGGCCCCGACGTCCACGGCGGTCGCAGCAGGCTCGGTGTCGGGTGTGCGCGCCCAGGTGAGCTCGAGCATCTGCGCGACGTCGTCTCGCAGGACCTGCTCGTCGGCGATGTCGAGCCGCACTCCGCCGAGGTCGGCGCGGTGCCGAAGGGCCGGGACCGTCGTCTTGAGCGCGACGGGCCAGCCGACGCGTCGGGCGGCAGCGACCGCCTCGTCGGCGTCATGGACGACGATCGACTCGGCGACCGTGATGCCCGCGCATCCGAGGAGCTCGCCGGTGCGCTCGGCGTCGAGGGTGACGACGTCGGTCTCCGCCGCCGGCAGCCACGACCTGACGAGCCGCTGAGCGGTCCGGGTGTCGACGTCGGCCGGGCGCGAGCTGCGGCCGCGGTCCTCGCTGCGCCATGCCGCATAGCGCGACGCGTGCCCGAGTGCCAGGACGGCGTCCTCGGGCGTGACATAGGCGGGAACCGTCCATGGCATGCCGTCGGCGTCCGGAGCCGTGAGGTCCGCCCTGACGCCCGAGCGCCCGAGGACGCATGCCACCGTCGTCTTGCCCGACCCGGCGGCGGTCACCGCGAGCTCGGGCAGCAGCAGGTCGACACCGGTCCCCACGGTCGGCACGTGGACGGCGACGACGACGTCCACCCCTGGGTCCGCGTAGACGGTCCGGAGCGTCGCTCGGACCGCTCCGAGGTCGGCGTCCTCCGTCAGCAGCGCCGTCGCACCGGTGACGGTCATCCCGGCAGCTCCCGCTGCCTCGGCGACGAGGGCGGCCATCGACGGCGAGCTGGCGACGATCCCCACGCGACGACCGGCGGGTAACGGCTGGTGCGCGAGGAGCTGCGCGACGTCGAGCATCTGGTGGGTGTTCTCGACCCGGATCACCCCCGACTGCCGCAACAGCTCCTCGAGGGTGCGGCGCGGCGCACGTGTCGCTCGGACGGCATGACCCGGCGGGACGACCTGCCCGGAACGTCCCGCGGTGACGACGACGACCGGCTTGGCCGACGAGAGGCGGCGGGCCACCCGGGAGAACTTGCGCG
>DATKTF010000435.1:0-5036 GCA_035531255.1 Cellulomonadaceae bacterium | reverse complement strand
CGTCGACGAGCCCGCACTCGGCCGATACTCCGGACCTCAGCGCTCCGTGGCCGCGTGCGGGAGGAGATCCTCGCGACGGGTTTCCCAGATGGTCTCTTCGAAGACTGCGATCCCGTGTTCGCGCATGGCGGGAGCGAGGTCCGGGTCCCATGGTGCGGGGGTGACGCAGCCAACGTTTGCGCCGTGGTCGGCGACGGCGGCGAGGTAGTCTCCGCGATGGTCGGTGCCGCAGTCGTGTCGTGTGCAGCGAGCAGGTCTTCTGGGCTGACGCCCAGGCGTGCGAGCATCTCGAGGGCAAGGGCGCGGGTGGCCGCATCAGGCATGGTCGGCCCCCGACGTGTCCAGGAGAGCGGTCGACCGGACCCACAAGGTGGTCTCGTCGGCGGCCAGCCACACATCCGAACCAGACTGCCACCCGATGCTTCTGAGCAGCCCCACCGGCAGGCGCACCCGGGACCGTGGGTTCAGCTCGAGGGTCGCATCAGCAGCATGCTCAAGGATGATGGCCCGCCCGCTCGCGTTCGCTGCCAGGTGCATGCCCGGCGTCCATCGCAGGCGGCGCCGGCGCGCGTGATCCATGACGCGGTACGAGGCGTCCACGCTGACGATGCGATGAGTGCGCCGGGCGGCCAGGGGCGTCACTGGTACAGGCATGGCCGCGCGCCCGGGGCGCGCGGCACTGGAGGCCGGAGGGGCGCGATGCGTCAGGGGCGGGGTGAGTACCCCTGCCCGCAGAGCCGGGGAAGTTTCCCCAGTATGAGTGTCCGGAGGGGGACTTGAACCCCCACGCCCGTTAAAGGGCACTAGCACCTCAAGCTAGCGCGTCTGCCATTTCGCCACCCGGACAGTGGACCCTCGCGAGCCTCTCGGCCCGATCAGGTGCGGCGGTAAAGATAGCACGGAGCGGCCGGCCTGTGCTGCCGGCGGTCCTGAGGCAGACTGTCTCGCAGCGGCACCCCGCCCTCATGGGCGGCACGGTGTCCTCGCGACCGTGAAGGACGGCGATGTCGGACCAGGACAGCACTGCGCAGTCCGCGAGCGACCGCGGACCCGCGTCGAACCGTCATCTCGTGGGCGCGAGCCCGGCTGCCCGGAAGGTCGCCGGGGCGCGCCGCAACCCGTCCGTCGTCGGGTACGAGGAGTCCGCTCCCGCCTGGCTGCGGGTCGCCGCGGGGTGGTCGTGGCGGATGCTCACGGTCGTGGCAGCGGTCGTGCTGGTCTTCTACGCGACGTCCCGGGTCCAGCTGCTCTTCATCGCCGTGTTCCTCGCGTTCGTCTTCACCGCCGTGCTGCGACCGGTCGTGGACTTCTTCAACAAGGTGATGCCTCGGGCGCTCGCCGTCCTCCTCGGGCTGCTGTCCGCCGTGGCGTTCGTCGCCGGGCTGATCACGTACGTGGTCGCGTCGGTCACCGGGCAGTGGGAGTCCCTGTCGAAGCAGTTCAGCACGGGCATCGACCAGGTGATCAACTACCTCGAGCACGGCCCGCTGCCGGTCACGGTCACGCAGCACGACATCAACCAGTGGGTCGCCTACGGGCAGCAGTGGTTGCAGACGCACAGCAGCGAGCTCGCCGGGCAGGCCGCGTCCAGTGCCGGGTCGGCGGTCCAGGTGCTCACCGTCCTCGCGCTCGCGACCTTCTGCACCGTGTTCTTCCTGGCCCGGGGCAAGGGCATGTGGACCTGGTTCCTCAACCAGCTGCCCGCTCGTTCGCGCGAGAGCTGGCAAGCCGCGGGCGGGGTCGGGTGGTACACGTTCTCGGGCTATGCGCGAGGCACGGTGATCATCGCGGTGACCGACGCGATCCTGGCGGCGATCATCCTGCTCATCGTGGGGGTCCCGCTCGCGGCACCGTTGGCGGTGCTCGTGTTCATCGGGGCCTTCATCCCCCTCGTCGGCGCCCCGGCGGCGATGGTCATCGCCATGGTGGTCGCCCTCGCGGCGAACGGGCTCGTCAAGGCGATCGTCGTCGGCCTCGGCATCGCCCTGATCGGGCAGTTCGAGGGTCACATCCTGCAGCCTCTCGTGATGGGCAAGCAGGTGTCGCTGCACCCGGTCGTCGTCGCGCTGGCGGTCACCACGGGGACGTTGGTCGCCGGGATCCTCGGGGCCGTCATCTCGGTGCCGCTGGTCGCCGTGGCCTGGGCGGTCTTCTCGCGGCTCCGACACCAGGACCCCCCGATGGACGAGCTCGCCGTGCCCGCGGGCGACGAGACGGACGAGGCCGAGTAGTCGCCGCGCGACGTCGGGCGGGGGCGTGCCCGGCCCACCGGCCGTCAGCGGAAGTCACGGGACGTCGTCGGTACCTGGAGCGACAGCGGCGCAAGGTGCTCCGCAATGAGGTTCGTCGCGTCATCGGCGCGTTCCAACCGCCCCCGGACGACGAGGGCCGCCGAGGATCTCGCCACCCGACGGAACCGCTGCCACAGCCCCGGGCTGCAGACGACGTTGAGCAGCCCGGTCTCGTCCTCCAACGACAGGAACGTCACGCCCCCGGCCGTGCCCGGACGCTGCCGGTGCGTGACCACGCCGGCCACCGCGACCCGGCGTCCCACCTCGTGGCGGAACGCCTGCTCGACCCGCAGCACGCCGGCGGCGTCCAACCCCTCCCGCAGGTACTGGGTCGGGTAGGAGTCCACCGACACCCCGGTCGCCCACACGTCTGCCACCGCGAGCTCGACGTCGCTCATGCCGGGCAGGGTCGGTGCCGCCACCCCGACGGAGACCCCCGGCAGGGTGTCCGGGCCCTCGTGGGCGAGGGCCCCGGCCGCCCAGAGAGCCTCACGGCGCGTCACCCCGAGCCCGTCGAGCGCACCTCCGGTGGCGAGCGCCTCGAGCTGCGTCGTGGACAGTCGGACGCGTCGCACCAGGTCGCGCAGGTCGGTGAACCGTCCCCCGCGGGTGCGTGCGTCCACGACGGTCGCGGCGACGTCCTCCCCCAGTCCGCGCACCGCGGCCAACCCCATGCGCACGGCCAGCGCCCGCTCGACCTCGCTGGTCGCGCCGTTCTCGGCTGCCGCCCTGGGTGCACGCGTCCCGGACGGCCCGCTCCCCGATGATCTCGTCCCGACCGGCCCCGTCCCGGACGGCAGCGGGACGAGCGGCACGTCCGAGCCCGCGCCGGGTCGGACCCGCTCGACCACCGCCTGGACGTCCGACCGCTGCACGTCCGGCCGCAGCACGGTGATCCCGTGCCGACGGGCGTCGGCGGCCAGGGACTGCGGCGAGTAGAAGCCCATCGGTTGCGCCGCGAGCAGGCCGGCGTAGAAGGCCGCCGGGTGGTGCACCTTGAGCCAGGCGCTCGCGTACACCAGGAAGGCGAAGGAGTAGGCGTGCGACTCGGGGAACCCGAAGTCGGCGAACGCCCTGAGCTTGTCGAAGATCTGCTCCGCGACGTCGGCCGCGATGCCGTTGCGGGCCATCCCGGCGAGCAGCCGCGCACGGAGCGCCTCCATCCGCTCGGTGGACCGCTTGGACCCCATGGCTCGGCGCAGCTGGTCGGCCTCGGACGGGGTGAAATCCGCCACGTCGATCGCCATCTGCATGAGCTGTTCCTGGAACAGCGGGACGCCGAGCGTCTTGGCCAGGGACCTCTCCAGCCGCGGGTGCAGGTACGTGACCTTCTGCCGGTCACGCGCGCGTTCGATGTAGGGGTGCACCGAGCCGCCCTGGATGGGCCCGGGCCGGATGAGCGCGACCTCCACGACGATGTCGTAGAAGCAGCGGGGCTGGAGCCGGGGCAGCGTCGACATCTGCGCGCGGGACTCCACCTGGAAGACCCCGACGGTGTCCGCAGCACACAGGAGGTCGTACACGAGACGGTCCTCGTGCGGGAGCCGGTGCAGCCCGAGGTCCAGGCCCTCGTGCTCGCGCACCAGGTCGAAGGCGATCCGCAGCGCGGTGAGCATTCCCAGCCCCAGCAGGTCGAACTTCACCAGCCCGGCGTCGGCGCAGTCGTCCTTGTCCCACTGGAGCACGGTGCGGCCGGGCATCCGCGCCCACTCCACCGGGCACACCTCGATCACCGGTCGGTCGCACAGCACCATGCCGCCGGAGTGGATGCCGAGGTGCCGGGGCAGCCGCAACATCCGCTCCGCGAGGTCGATCACGGGCGTGGGGATCTCGTCGAGCTCGCTGGCCGGCGGCGGCTGCACCGCGGGGACGACGTCGTGGCGGTCGGCGGTCGGGGCCGACGGCGTCGCGGACGTCGTCCCTCGCAGGCTCCCCCACCGCTCGATCGACCGGCTCCAGGCGTCCTGCTGCCCGACGTCGTACCCGAGTGCCCGCGCGGCGTCCCGCACCGCGGAGCGCGGCCGGTAGGAGATCACGTTCGCGACCTGCGCCGCGTGCTCACGGTCGAAGCGTTCGTAGACGTACTGGATGACCTCCTCCCGGCGCCCCGACTCGATGTCGACGTCGATGTCCGGCGGCCCGTCCCGCTCCGGGGCCAGGAAGCGCTCGAAGAGCAGCCCGTGCGCGACGGCGTCCACCGCAGTGACCCCGAGCGCGTAGCAGACCGCCGAGTTCGCCGCCGACCCGCGCCCCTGGCAGAGGATCCCGCGCCGACGGCAGAAGTCCACGAGGTCGTGGACGATCAGGAAGTACCCCGGGAAGCCGAGGGACTCGATCACGTCGAGCTCGTGGGCGACCTGCACGTACGCGCCGGGGACCCGCTCGGCCGTCGGTTCCCCGTAGCGGTCGAGAGCACCTCGGCGCACCAGCTCACGCAGCCAGGTGGCCTCGGTGTGCCCCGGCGGGACGGGGTAGGGCGGCAGGCTCGGGGCGACGAGGGACAGGTCGAACGCGCACTCGTCACCGAGCACCGCCGCGGCCCGCACCGCCTGCGGGTGCCGCCGGTGCCGGGTCGCCATCTCGGACGCCGAGCGCAGGTGGGACGTCGGGGCCCCCGGCAACCACCCGTCCAGGTCGTCGAGCGAGGCACGGGCCCGCACGGCCGCGAGCGCAGCCGCGAGATCGGCGTCCCGCGGGCGGGCGTAGTGGACGTTGCCGGTCGCGACCAGCGGCAGCCCGGTACCG
>DATKTF010000434.1:0-4224 GCA_035531255.1 Cellulomonadaceae bacterium | reverse complement strand
CAGCAGCCGACGACGGGTCGTACGCCTGGGCCCCGGGTCACCGCACCTCGTGGTGCGCGAACCCGGTCACCCGCCGGGTCGCCCGCCCGTCCTCCGTGGACGTCAACCGACCACCGCTGTCTGCAAGGAGAACCATGAGCTCCGACCCCACCCCGATCCTCGACCAGACCCTCGCCGAGCTCGATCCCGAGATCCAGGCGGTCCTCGACGGCGAGCTGCTGCGTCAGCAGAGCACCCTCGAGATGATCGCGAGCGAGAACTTCGTGCCGCGTGCCGTCCTGCAGGCGCAGGGTTCGGTGCTGACCAACAAGTACGCCGAGGGATACCCCGGCAAGCGGTACTACGGCGGCTGCGAGCAGGTCGACATCGCCGAGAACCTCGCGATCACCCGCGCGAAGGCGCTCTTCGGCGCCGAGCACGCGAACGTCCAGCCGCACTCGGGTGCGACCGCCAACGCGGCGGTGCTGCACGCGCTGATCAACGCCGGCGACAAGATCCTCGGCCTCGAGCTCGCGCACGGCGGCCACCTGACCCACGGCATGAAGATCAACTTCTCCGGGAAGCTGTACGAGGTCGCCGCGTACGGCGTCGACCCGGACACCTTCCTGGTGGACATGGACAAGGTGCGCGAGAAGGCGCTCGAGCAGCGCCCCGACGTCATCATCGGCGGCTGGTCCGCCTACAGCCGTCACCTGGACTTCGCCGCGTTCCGGTCGATCGCGGACGAGGTCGGCGCCAAGCTGTGGGTCGACATGGCGCACTTCGCGGGGCTCGTCGCGGCCGGTCTTCACCCGAGCCCGGTCCCGTACGCGGACGTCGTGTCCTCGACCGTCCACAAGACGATCGGTGGCCCGCGGTCGGGCTTCATCCTGTCGCGCGAGTCGCTCGCCAAGAAGATCGACTCGGCGGTGTTCCCGGGGCAGCAGGGCGGGCCGCTCATGCACGTCATCGCCGCCAAGGCGGTGTCCTTCAAGGTCGCCGCGACGCAGGAGTTCCGTGAGCGCCAGCAGCGCACGATCGACGGCGCGCGGCTGATCGCCGAGCGGCTGAGCGCCGCGGACGTCGCCGGAGCGGGCGTGTCCGTCCTGACCGGCGGGACCGACGTGCACCTCGTGCTCGTCGACCTCCGCCACAGCGACCTCGACGGCCAGCAGGCCGAGGACCTCCTGCACTCCGTCGGCATCACCGTGAACCGCAACGCGGTGCCGTTCGACCCGCGCCCGCCGCGCGTGACGTCCGGTCTGCGGATCGGCACGCCGGCGCTCGCGACGCGTGGGTTCGGTGACGCCGAGTTCACCGAGGTCGCCGACGTCATCGCGACGGCGCTCAAGGGCGGCGCCGACGTCGACGCGCTCCGCGTGCGCGTGGCGAAGCTTGCCGCGGACTTCCCGCTCTATGCCGGGTTGCACCAGTGACGGCTCGGGTCCTCGACGGGACGGCGACCGCGGCAGCGATCAAGGCGGAGCTCACCGAGCGGGTGGCGGCGCTGGCAGCGCGAGGCATCGTGCCGGGCCTCGGGACGATCCTGGTGGGCGACGACCCCGGGAGCCGCGCGTACGTCGCGGGCAAGCACCGGGACTGTGCCGAGGTCGGCATCGCCTCGATCCGCGTCGACCTGCCCGCGGACGCGAGCCAGGCCGACGTCGAGGCGGCAGTGGAGCAGCTCAACGCGGATCCCGGCTGCACGGGGTACATCGTGCAGCTCCCGCTGCCTCGCGGGATCGACACCCAGCGCGTCCTCGAGCTGATCGACCCCGCGAAGGACGCCGACGGCCTGCACCCGACGAACCTCGGTCGGCTCGTGCTCCGCGTGAACGGCCCGATCGACTCACCGCTGCCGTGCACGCCGCGCGGGATCATCGAGCTGCTGACGCGGCACGGCGTCCCGCTCGCCGGGGCGGACGTCCTGGTGATCGGGCGCGGCACCACGGTCGGCCGGTCCATCGGTCTGCTGCTGACCCGTCGTGAGCACAACGCGACGGTGACGCTCACGCACACCGGCACGACCGACCTCGCCGAGCACGCGCGCTACGCGGACATCATCGTGGCGGCGGCGGGCGTCCCGGGGATCGTCACGGCGGACCTCGTCAAGCCGGGTGCGGTCGTGCTCGACGTCGGTGTCACGCGCGTCCTCGACCCGGTGACCGGCAAGACCCGGCTGGCCGGGGACGTCGACCCGGGCGTCGCCGAGGTCGCGGGCTGGTTGTCCCCGAACCCGGGTGGGGTGGGGCCGATGACCCGGGCGATGCTGCTCGCCAACGTGGTGGAGGCCGCCGAGCGGGTCTGAGCCCTGACGCACGTCCCGACGCCCGCGCCCCGTTCCCTGGGGCGTGGGCGTCGTCGTGCCCGGGCGTGCCTTGCGTGCCGAAACCGTTCGGATCCGGTCGGGCGGGCATCGGCGACGTCGGTGATCTTGCCCGCCGCGGCGGGCACGATCCGGCGGCAGACGTCCGGGCGGCATAACAGGACATTCATGGTGGCGACATGGCAAGTTCACAGTTTCGGCGCGCGCTTTCACCCCCTCCCCGGTAGACCTGGCGTGTCGGTCTCGACACCCCTCCGGAGGAGAACCCTCATGTCACACGTTCCCGAACCGGGCGTGCGGCGCAGGCCCAGACAGATCGTCTCGGCTGTGCTCGCCACCCTTGCCATGGTCGTCGTCGGACTCGCACCCGCGCACGGCGCAGTCGCGACCTCGGCTCCCGTCGTCATCAACGAGGTCTACGGGGGTGGCGGCAACTCCGGTTCGACGCTGACCCACGACTTCGTCGAGCTCTACAACCCGGGCGCAGCACCGGTGGACCTCGCCGGGTGGTCCGTCCAGTACGCATCGTCCGCCGGCACGACCTGGAGCGGTGTCATCCCGCTGACCGGGTCGATCGCCGCGGGCGGCACCTATCTGGTGCAGGGTGCCTCGCAGCTCGGGGGCGGGACGGTCTCGAACCTGCCGCCCGCCGACGCGACCGGCACCGCGAACTTCGCGGCGACGAACGGCAACGTGGCCCTCGTCTCCGCGGCGACCGCACTGACGTGCGTGACGTCGGCGTGCGCGACCGATCCGGCCGTCGTCGACCTCGTGGGCTTCGGCACCGGCATGGCGTTCGCCGGGACGGCTGCTGCGCCGGCTCCCAGCAACACGACCTCCGTCACCCGCACGGGTGGGGCGAACACCGCCGACAACCGCGCGGACTTCACGGTCGCCGCACCGACACCGACGGCCTCCGGCACCACACCGCCCCCGCCCCCGGCCGGGACGCTGACGATCGCCGAGGTGCAGGGCACCGGCGCGAGCAGCCCGTACGTGGGTCAGCAGGTCACCACCACCGGCATCGTCACCGCGGCCTACCCGACGGGTGGCTTCGCCGGGTTCGTGATCCAGACGCCCGGGACGGGCGGCCCGACCGACCCGGCCACCCGGACGGCCTCGGATGCCGTGTTCGTCCACCAGACGTCCGGCACGCTTCCCGCGATCGGCCAGCACCTCGCCGTGACCGGCACCGTCTCGGAGTACTACGGCCTCACCGAGCTCACGATCGCGGACGCGACGGGCTACGCGGCGGATGCCGACGCGGCAGCGCCGGTCACCGCGTCCGTGACCGGCTGGCCCACGACGGCCGACGGGCGTGAGCGTCTCGAGTCCATGCTCGTCGCTCCGGTGGGTGATTTCACGGTCACCAACACCTATGCGACCAACCAGTACGGCGAGGTCGGGCTGGCCGCCGGAACCACGCCGCTCCTGCAGCCGACGGACGTCGCCCGCCCGGGCTCGGCCGAGGCCGCCGCGGTCGTCGCGGACGACGCCGCCCGCGGTGTCGTGCTGGACGACGGTGCGAGCACCAACTTCCTCTCCGCGGCGAGCTCCGGCCTCACGCCGCCGTACGTCTCGCTGGCGAACCCGGTCCGGGTCGGCGCGCACGTCGACTTCCGCACGCCGCTGATCGTCGACTACCGGAACAGCACCTGGAAGCTCAACCCGACCTCCCAGGTCACCGACACGACCCCGCTCGCGGAGCGCGCGCAGTTCAGCAACACGCGCACCTCGGCACCGGACGCCACGGCACTCGGCTCCGGCGCGCTGCGGGTCGCCTCGTTCAACGTCCTCAACTACTTCACGACCCTCGGGGCCGACGTCGCCGGGTGCACGTCGTACAACGACCGCAACGGCAACCCGATCACGGTCAACTCGTGCCCGGGCAACGGCCCGCGTGGTGCCTGGGACGCGGC
>DATKTF010000433.1:0-2133 GCA_035531255.1 Cellulomonadaceae bacterium | reverse complement strand
CCGCCCCGGGAGTCCTTTCGAGGCTGGTGGGCGCGCACCGATGGAGGACGCGGTGACCGACGGGCCGGCCACGACGGGAGGGAGGAGCGATGAGCGCGCGTGACGAGATCCTCAGCCGGGTGCGCGCCGCGCTCGGTGCCGGACACACGCGCGCGACGGATGTCGGCCCCGGGACCCGGGTGGTGACGCGGGACTACGCGAGGAAGAGGGACCTGGCCGACCGGCTGGGTCTGTTCGTCGAGCGCGTGGAGGACTACCACGCCACGGTGACCCGCACCGACGTCGACGGTATTCCCGCCGCCGTCGCGGAGAGCCTCGCCGGAGCACGCCGGGTGATCGTCCCGCGCGGGCTCCCGGACTCATGGCTGCCGGGCGACCTCGACACGGTCCGTGACGAACCCGCGCTCAGCGCGCTCGAGCTCGACGGCATCGATGCCGTCGTGACCGGAGCGGCCACCGCGATCGCCGTCACGGGGACGATCGTCCTCGACCACACCGCGGGTCAGGGTCGACGGGCCTTGACGCTGGTCCCGGACCTCCACGTGTGCGTCGTCACCGAGGACCAGGTCGTCGGCGACGTACCGGAGGCGATCGCCGCACTTCAGAGCTCGGTCCTCAGTGGGCGCCCCCTCACGTGGATCAGCGGTCCGAGCGCCACCAGCGACATCGAGCTCGCCCGCGTCGAGGGCGTGCACGGCCCCCGGACGCTCCGCGTGATCCTGGTCGGGACGACGGCCACCTGACCTCGTGGGGCCCCAGGACGTGCCCCCGACGCCGGACAGACTGGTCGGCACCCAGCCCGTCTCACGGACATCACTCGCTGGTGCCCCCGTGATGTCGAGACGCCTCACGTGCTGACTCCAGCGCCGTCGCGTCGATGCCGTAGAAGCGTTCCGCGGTTCCACCCAGAATCGATCGACGCTCCTCGCTACCCAGCTCGGCGACGATCGCGGACAGGCCCTGCCAGACTCGCCGATAGCCTCCCGCGAGAACGCTGATCGGCCAGTCGCCGCCATACATCAGACGATCGGCTCCAAAGACCTCGAGCGCCCTCATCACGAACGGCCGGATGGCGTCGACCGTCCAGGCCGAGGTGTCGGCCGTCGCGGAATAGAGTCCCGACACCTTGGCATGGACGAGGGGATTCTCGGCAGCGCGTTCGATCAACGTCCACCACGGTTCGGTGTCGTCCAACCCGATCGGCGGCTTGGCGAGGTGGTCGATGACGATCTTCAGTCCCGGGTGTCGTGCGGAGAGAGTCGCGACATGCTCGAGGTGCCGCGGCAGCACCGCGACGAGGTCGAACGTCACGCCCGCAGCCTCCAGCACTCCCAGACCCTCGTCGACGTCGGGCCGGAGCAGCCAGTCCGGGTCGGGGATGTCGTGGATGAGATTGCGCACCCCGACCACCCTGGGGTTGCGCCTCAGCTCGGCGAGGCGATCGGCCGCGACGGCCGGCCGCTCCAGCGGGACATAGGCGACGATGGCGGCGATCTCCGGGTTGGCCTCAGCCGTCCGCAGCATGAGATCGGTGTCGTCGTCGTTGTCCGCCGACTGCACGAGCACGGTCGCGTCCACCCCTGCCTCGCGCAGCGCCGGGCGCAGCTCGGCGAACTCGATCGGCCGGTTGATCGGTGCCAGATCTGCCGTCAGCCAGTCGTATCGGGCGCACCTCGGATCCCACACGTGCTGGTGTGAGTCGATGAGGGTCATGAGCGGTCACTCTCCGTCAGTCACGGGCGTCTTCTCCGACGCGGTTGGCCCTACGATGGTCTGATGAATACTGCTGTGGACGACGAGCTCGTCGATCCGACCAGGAAATCGCGTACACGGTCCCAGACCGACGTGGTGGTCGACGGCATCAAGGACATGATCACGAGCGGAGCGCTGCGAGCCGGATCGCGCCTGCCGATCGAGAAGGAGCTCGCCCACGAGCTGGGTGTCTCGCGTGGCTCTCTGCGGGAAGCCGTGCGGGCACTCTGCATCATCGGTGTGCTCGAGACGCGCCAGGGCGACGGCACGTACGTCACGTCGCTCGAACCGAGCCTGCTTCTCGCGCCGGTGAACTTCATGGTCGATCTTCGCGCCGCATCCGACAGCTCCCACCTGCAGTCGGTGCGCCGCATCCTCGAG
>DATKTF010000432.1:0-3518 GCA_035531255.1 Cellulomonadaceae bacterium | reverse complement strand
GGGCGATCGCGATCTCGACGGCCGCCGAACCCACGCCACCGGCCGCGCCCTCGAGGAGGACGGTGCGTCCGGCAAGCTCGCCGAGCGCGTCGAGCCCGGCGATCGCTGTCGTCGACACCAGACCAGCGGCGGCCGCCTGCTCGAGCGACCACGGGGCCGGGACGGGTGCCCATGCGCCGAGCACCGCGAGCTCGGCTGCGCCGCCGGACACGGCGAGACCGAACACCTCGTCGCCGACCTCGACGCCGGCCGCGCCCTCGCCGACCTCGTCGACCACGCCGGCCGCGTCGCTGCCCGGGACGGCAGGGAACGTGGTCGGCATCATCTCGGCGAGGTAGCCGGCGCGGATCTTCCAGTCGATCGGGTTGACGCTGGCCGCCCGGACCGCGATGCGAACCTGGCCGGGACCGGCGTGCGGTTCGGGAGCGTCCTCGAGGGCGAGCACCTGCGGGTCGCCGTACTGGTGGAAGCGCGCTGCGCGCATGAGGTCTCCTAGGGGCAGTCCGGCGCTCGACCGGAACCGTGAGTTACTTGATACGGAAACCATCGTTGCTGGCATTTGCTTCCCGTGTCAAGTAATCTCGAGACATGGACGACGCAACGCCTCGCTGGCTGACCGAGGACCAGACGCGTGCGTGGATCGCGCTCGCCTCGACGGTCGTCTGGCTGCCGGCTGCGCTGGACGCCCAGCTCCAGCGGGATGCGGGCCTCAGCTACGTGGAGTACACGGTGCTGTCCTGGTTGTCGATGCGACCGGGTCGCTCCACGCGCATGAGCGAGATCGCGGCGCTGGCCAACGTCAGGTTGTCCCACCTGTCGCGCATCGCCGCCCGCCTCGAGGCTCGCGGGTGGATGCGACGAGCACCCGACCCCGACGACGGCCGTGCCACGTTGGCGATCCTGACCGACGCCGGCTGGGACAAGGTCGTCGACACCGCGCCCGGGCACGTCGCCGAGGTCCAGCGGCTCGTCTTCGACGGCCTCACGGCAGCCCAGGTGGACCAGCTCCAGAAGATCGGCGCGCGGATCGTGCACGTCGCCCAACCAGACCTGTGCCTGCCGGAGCCCGTCCAGGACTTCCCCGGCTGACCCTCGTCGCTCGCCCGGCGCGCCGACGGCTCGCGTCGCCGGAGGACGCGAACCGTCCGCCCTTGGCGGCTCACGGCACGGGGCGGCTCACGGCACGGGGCGGCTCACGCGTCGTCGAGCTCGACCGCCAGCTGCTCCTCCACCGGCGCGCGCCGCACGGCCGTCGACGCGATGCGTGGGTCCACGCCCGCGAGCACGTCGTCGATCGCCCCGGTGTACGCCTCCGCCGCGGTCTCCACGGTGTCGAGAGCGGCATCGAGCAGCTCGGCGAGCTCGTCCTCGGCGAGGTCGAGCTCGCCGAGGACGACGCCGAACCGGACCGCGAGCGCTCCCGTCGCCAGGTCGAGCTCGAGACAGGCGTCGACGAGGTCGGCGGTCGCGCGGACGACGAGCTCGCTCACGGCGGCGACCGAGACGGCGGGAACGAGCATCGGGTGGACCACGTAGAACGTGACGGCCCGGGCGACCGGTCGGACGACGGCGAGGACCTGACCGGTGGCGGCCGAGGACACGTCGATCGTCGAGAGCGTCGGGTCCACCTCGAGGCTGCGACCGGCCCGCACCAGCGCAGCGGCGACGTCGTCGAGGAACGTCACGGGCCGCTCACCCCGGCGGAGGACGACACCGAGGCGGTGACCTTCGCCCGCAGGGCCTCGCGCAGGAACTCGATCCACTCGGGGGAGTTGCGTCGCGGGGTCCGCTTGAGCTCGGCCTCGATCGCCTCGACCGTGAGGGCGTCGGTGAACTTCTTGATCTCCGGGGGGCTCGCCTGGTCCTTGAGCTGGAGGTCGCCGACTGCGCACACGACGCCCGCCGGGAGAACCTCGCCGACGCCGAGAGCCGCAGTCTTCTGTTTGAGCTTGCCGCGCTTCTCCGAGCTGAAGAGCTGCTGGATGCGCCAGCCGAGGCCGCGGTCGGTCTTCGTGTTGGCACCGAGCTTGCCGGCCTTGGCCTGCTCGTTCCGCTGGGTGGCCAGCTCGCCGGACTCGGTCCAGGCGTCCGAGATGCCACCGAGCACCCCGGTGATCGGCTTCACCTTCTTCTTCAGGTCCTCGAACACCGACTGCGGGTCCGCGTTCGTGTCCATGCCCGCGAGCACGACGGCGCGGATCTTCAGCAGCAGGGCGTCGTCGCTGGTCTGGGCCGAGTCGGTGTCCGGCTTCGCCTTCGGGTCGAACGGCTTGACCGGCTTCGGCTTGATGCGCTTGACGTAGTCGGCCGTGATCGGCTTGCCGTCGATCCGGTAGTTGGCGAGGAACATCAGGGCAGTCTTGTCGCCCGCAGCGGCCTTGAGGATGATGCCGTCGACCGCCATCTTCGGGTGCCGGCGCAGCTCGTCCTCCGCACCGCCCTCGACGTGCATCACGGCCGACTCCTTCTCCGCCCTCTTCGCCATCACGTTGAGCACCTTGCTGGCGATGTAGTGCGCGATCTTGTGGAGGTTGTCGACCACCTGGGTCGCGGCCTTGATCGCCGCCGGGATGCCGAAGCCGCCCGCCGAGGCCACCTGGGCGACCGAGATGCTGAAGTTCATGATGTTCACGCCGAGCGACCAGCACGTCTGCTCGAGGTGCTTGGTGTACACCTGCGACACCTTCATCAGCGGGTAGACCATGACGTTGACCTTGTCGGTGGACCCCGCGCGAGCCTCGAACATGGTCAGGTCGGTCTCGCGCTGGCGCATGCCGGCGGCCGCCACCTCGGTGATCCCCCGAGCCATCCCCAGCGCCGAGGCCGCGATGTCGAGCCCGGGGATCACCTGCTTGACGCCCTCGGCGACGCCGCTGTCGATGAGCTTCGACAGGTCGGCCGAGCTCTTCGCCACACTCACCAGCCCGGCGAGACCGGTCGCGCCCGCCTTGGCGGCCTTGAGGCCCTCGTACGGGTCCTTCGAGTCCCACGACTTCTCGATCGAGTCGACCATCTGGAACGCCGACGACACGGCGGTCATGAGGCCGGACAGGATCCCTGTCACCTGGCCGATGCCGGCCTTCGCCTTGGTGGCGTCCGACTCGGGCAGGACCTGGTCCTTCCACGTCCGCTGCCCGGTCGCGAGCTGCTTGTGGGCCCGTGAGCCCTGCACGACGGCGTTGCCGACCCCCTGGTCGACGACTCCGGGCAGGTGGTCCGTGAACTCCTTGTCCTTAGTGACGCCCTGCTGGTCCCGCAGGGTCTTGTCCTGCTTGCTGCCCACCAGCCCTGCGATCCCGCCGCCGATACCGTTGACGAGCGTCGTGCCCAGACCGACCTTGCTCCCGACGTCCGACACCGTCTCCGACGCCTCGGAGGTGCCGGTGCCGCGGGCCTTGGGCTGCGGGCCGATCCGCTGCGTCTCGGGCAGCAGGGCGAGGTTCGCCTCCATCGTCGAGGCGTCCCGCTTCTTCTGCTGCTCGCGGGCCTGCACGCGCGCCTCGGCCTGCTGCCACGCG
>DATKTF010000431.1:0-4412 GCA_035531255.1 Cellulomonadaceae bacterium | reverse complement strand
GCATCGAGTGCGTGAAGAACGTCATGTCGAAGCGTCCGAGGCCACGGGCGATCGTGAACGCCAGGACCGCGACCAGGGGGATCAGGGCCAGGATCAACGCGCCGGTGGTGAGCGTGGACGCGAGACGGTCACGAGCCCGTCGTGACCCCTCGACGACGACCGACACGGACGTCATCGCCACCACGTACGCGACGGCCCAGAACACGAGGAAGTCGGCCACGCCGTCGAGCGGTGTCACGACGAACAGCAGCGCGCTCACCAGCAGGCTCCCGGCCCCGACGCCCAGGCTGGACCGACGTGGCAGCGGATGCTTGGAGGCCGAGAGAAGGAGCGAGTCCGTCGACGCCTGGACGGTGGTCATGCGGCACTCACCCTGAAGTCCTTGTTGCGGGCCACGATGGCGCGTGCGCCGAAGTTGACGATGAGCGTGATGACGAACAGCACGAGACCGGAGGCGATCAGCGCGCCCTGCCCGACCTTCCCGGCGTCGCCGTACGTGTTCGCGATGTTCGCCGCGATCGTGTTGCCGCCCGGGGCGAGCACGTGCAGGTTGATCTCGTAGTTCGCCGACAGGACGAGCGCGACGGCGATCGTCTCGCCCATCGCGCGGCCGAAGCCGAGCACCGTGGCGCTGATCAGACCCGACCGGGCGTACGGCAGCACAGCGGTCCGGATCATCTCCCACTTGGTCGCACCGAGCGCGTACGCCGCCTCCTTCTGCGACTGCGGCGCCTGGGTGAAGACCTCGCGGGAGATCGCCGCGATGATCGGCAGGATCATGATCGCCAGGACCACGGACGCGGTGAAGATCGACTTCCCGAAGATGCCCTGGGACCTGAAGATCGGGATCCAGCCGAAGTAGTCGGCCAGCCACTTGCTCAGCGGCCCGATCGCAGGGACGAGGAAGATGAGCCCCCAGAGCCCGTACACGACGCTCGGGATCGCGGCCAGCAGGTCGACGAGGTACCCGACGACCTGGGCGGCGCGACGCGGGACGTAGTTGGTCACCGACAGCGCCACCCCCACCGCGACCGGGACCGCCATCAGCACCGCGAGGACCGACGTGACGAGGGTTCCGTAGGTCAGCGCCGCGATGCCGAAGACCGGCGGGGTCGAGTCCGGGAGCCAGGTGCGCGTCGTGAAGAAGCTCGTCGAGTCCTGGTAGATCGCCGGGAGGGCGCGGTCCAGCAGGAACATCGCGATCGCGACCAGCATCACCAGGATGAACGCGGCGGATCCGGCGGTCAGGCGACGGAAGACCCGATCGGCCAGTCGCTCCTTGGCGCGGGTCGGCCGTGGCTTCGGGTTCGGCGCCTCGGGGCGCGCCGTCTCGGGGACCAGCAACGTCGACCCACCGTCCGGGTGAGGCGATCCCATGACCACTCCTGTCGGGCTAGACGAGTGCGCGGTGCCCGACCTGCCGATGTGGCAGGTCAGGCACCGCGGTGCTCGGTGTGGATCAGGCCAACGCCGCGATGGCGGACTGCACCTTCGCCTTGATGTTATCCGGGAGCGCGACGTAGTCGTTCGGCTCGAGGAGTGCCTGCCCGCTGCCGGCCAGGTAGTTCATGAACGACTTGATCAGCGGGAGAGCCGTGCTCTTGTTGCCCGCCTGGCAGACGATCTCGTACGTGACCAGGACGGCCGGGTAGGCGTTCGTGTCCGGGTTCGTGTAGTCGAACGTGAGCGCGAGGTCCTTGCCGGTGCCCGTGATCGTCGCCTTGGAGAGGAAGTTGACCACGTTCGCCGTGGTCAGCGCGACGAACTTGCCCTGGGCGTTGCCGACCTTGGCGTACGGGATGCTGCTCTGCGTGGCGAACGAGAGCTCCATGTAGCCGATGCCACCGGGCGTCGACTTCACACCCTGGGCGATGCCCGCGGTGCCCTTGGAACCCTGGCCGCCCGGGGCGGTCCACGTCTTGTCGTGCTTGTAGGTCCACGCCGTCGGCGCGTCGTTCTCGAGGTAGCGCGTGAAGTTGAACGTCGTGCCCGAGCCGTCGGACCGGTGGAAGGTCTGGATCCCGAGGGACGGCAGGGTGACACCGGGGTTGTCGGCCTTGATCGCCGCGTCGTCCCAGGTCTTGATCGTGCCGGAGAAGATCTTCGCGATCGTGTCGGCCGAGAGGTTGAGCGCCGTCACGCCCGGCAGGTTGTAGCCGACCGCGATCGGTCCGGGGACCATCGGCAGGTCGATGGCCTGGTTGCCGGTGCCGCACCGCGCGCTGGCCGCCGTCATCTCGGTGGCCGACAGCGGGAAGTCGGAACCGGCGAAGTCGGTCGTCCCTGCGGTGAAGTCGGTGACGCCCTTGCCGGAGCCACCACCCTGGTAGTTGATCGTCGAGCCGGAGCAGTTCTGCTGGTAGGCCTTGACCCACTGCGACATCGCGTTCGACTGCGCTGTGGAGCCCGAGGCCGTAAGCGATCCGGTGGCGCAGTCGAAGGCCGCGGCGGAGGCGGAGCTTCCGGAGGTCGCAGGCGCGCTCGCGGCGCCGCCCGTCGTGCTGTTGTTGTTCGTGCCGCAGGCGGCCAGGCTCAAGGCGCCGATCGTGAGCGCGGCAGCAGTCCCGAGAAGGCGAGTACGCCTCACAAGGTCACCATTCCTTCGTCATCAGATGTGGTCCCGGCCGAGGTGGCGGGGAAGGTCGAGCAGTCTGCAGGCTAGGAGCGGTGGACGACGCGACGGCGACCTGACGGTGAACGGAGCCTGAACACTGGACAGATCACCCACCGGATCGGCTGATCGGCACCGATCGTTCACCTGCTCGTCGGGTGCCGTTCGTCCGCGCCGGTTGCGCTCGGCGGCCTCCGGTACATGCGGGAACCGGGCCGGGCCGCGCATCGCAGGCGTGCAACGGGCTCATGGGAGAGTGACGCCATGACCGACCTCGACGCGTTCTCAGGCGCTCTCGAGCCCGACGGGGACTACGAGGCGCTCACCTTCGACGACCTCGACCTGTCCGGGCAGGACGGCGCTCACGCGCGATTCATCGACTGCGCCCTGCGCGGCTGCGACCTCGACGGGACCGGGCTGGACCACGTCCAGCTGCTCGACACCACCCTGCGGGAGATCCGCGCCGGGACGCTCGACCTGGCCGATGCGACCTGGCGCGACGTCGACGTCACGGACTGCCGGCTCGGCGCGGTGCAGGCCTACGGCGGCGGGCTCACCCGGGTGACCGTGCGCGGCGGCAAGATCGACTACCTCAACCTCCGGGAGGCGCACCTCACCGATGTCCGGTTCGAGGGTTGCGTGATCGGTGACCTGGATCTCATCGGTGCGCACGCGACCCGCCTCGTGATCGAGGGCTGCCGGATCGGTCGGCTCGACCTGACCCGCGCGGTGCTGACCGACGTCGACCTCCGCACGGCCGACCTCTCGCGGCTCGACGGCCTCGCCGGTCTCGCGGGGGCGACGATCAGTCAGGAGCAGCTGCTCGACCTCGCGCCCGCTCTTGCGGCGCACCTACGGATCATCGTGGCCTGAGGTCGACCGGGCTGCGGTCCATCAGCCAGCGGTCCACCGCGCCGCGGCGCCGACCCGGCGGCGTGCGGCCCCGGGGTCGACCGAGACCGCAACCGGTCGGTCGAGCGCGGGTCAGTCGAGCGCGGGTCCGCATGCGGCCGCGGCCGTCGACGCGAGAGCCGCGAGTCCGTTCACCTCGATCAACGGACGGGCGTCGTCCTCGACCTGCCAGCACCCGTCGGCCACGGCGTACCGCGCCCGTGGTCCCTCGTCGACGTAGGCACGCACAGCGTCGAGCAGGCGCTCGACGGCCTCTCCCTCGGTGCCGACGCCCACGCTCGCGCGGATCGCACCCGCAGGAACCCCGAGACGGGCGAGCAGGGGGTGCGCGCAGAAGCGCCCGTCACGGACGCCGATCCCGTGCTCGGCGGAGAGGTAGGCGGCGACCAGCCCGGGGTCGTGATCGGTGACCGAGAACGTGACGACCCCGACCGGGTCCACCGAGTCGACCCAGATGCGCACGACCTCGACCCCGTCGATCGCCTGCAGCCCCTCGACGAGCCGCGCCCGGAGCGCGGCCTCGTGGGCTGCGAGCGCTCCGTCCGGAAGACCGGCGAGCACGTCGCACGCCTCCGCGAGGGCGATCGCCCCGATCACGTTGGGCGACCCCGCCTCGTGACGCGCGGGCGACGTCGTCCACACGACCCGGTCGTGGCGGACGTCGCGGACGGCACCGCCCCCGGCGAGGTACGGCTCACCCGCGTCGAGCCAGTCGCGCCGTCCGACGAGAGCGCCGGCGCCGAACGGTGCGTACGTCTTGTGCCCGGAGAACGCGACGTAGTCCGCCCCGGTGCCGGCGAGCGAGAAGCCGCGGTGCGGTACGAGCTGGGCGCCGTCGACGACCACACGGGCGCCCGCCGCGTGCGCGAGGCGGACGACCGCGTCGACG
>DATKTF010000430.1:0-2244 GCA_035531255.1 Cellulomonadaceae bacterium | reverse complement strand
CGGGCCGTCCGATCTGAGAGTTAGTGTTGCAGCGGAACTTAGTCAAGGTCAAGAGGCGAAGATGTCGGTGTGGTAACGGGTGATTCGGCGTCAGTAGAGACGGTGTAAGTTTCGGATGAGAAATAAGGTAGTGCCTGACAGACTGGGGACCGTCCCACCGAGGAAGGATCAGACGTGACGCAGCTGGCATCGAGCTGGACCCCGCTCAGCGGTCCGAGCCACGCCATCGCACTCGACGTGCTGATCAACGGCCCGCTGTCCCGCGCTGAGCTCTCGCGCCGCCTCGACCTCTCGGCGGCCAGCCTCACGCGTCTGGCGCGACCCCTCGTGGATGCCGGACTGCTCGTCGAGGTCGACGCCCACAACGGCGACACCCACATCGGGCGCCCCGAGCGTCCGCTCGACGTCGTCGCCACGTCGCACCACTTCATCGGGATCAAGCTCACCGGCGACGCCGCGTACGGCGTGATGACGACCTTGCGCGCCGAGGAGGTCGCGTCCGAGCGCCGACCGCTGACGGACCGGGCGCCCGAGGCGGTGTGCGCCGTGATCGCCGAGCTCGTCGCGCGCCTCGCCGATCGCGGACCGGCCGTCACCGCCGTCGGGATCAGCATCGGCGGGCAGGCGGCCGACCAGGCGATCGTGACGACGGCTCCGTTCCTGCACTGGGCCGACGTCCCGCTGGCGGCGATGGTTCAGGCCCTCACCGGCCTGCCGACGGTCGTCGAGAACGACGTCATCGCCCTCACCCAGGCCGAGCACTGGTTCGGCGCGGGGCGAGGTCTCGGGCGCTTCGCCGTGCTGACCGTCGGAGCGGGTGTCGGGTACGGGCTGGTCGTCGGGGGCCACCAGATCACGAGCCCCGACGCCGGTCTCGGTCTGGTCGGTCACGTGCCGCTCGACCCCACGGGGCCGCTGTGCTTCCTGGGCCACCGAGGCTGCTCGAGCGCGATGCTCACGATGCCGAGCATCGAGGCCGCGGCCTCCGTGGCGCTCCGGCGCGCCGTCGCGTACGACGAGGTCCTGGACCTCGCCGTCGCAGGCGACCCGGCAGCGGCGCGGATCGTGGCGGATGCGGGTCGCGCGCTCGGGCGCCTGATCGCGCTCGCGGCCAACCTCACGATGCCCGAACAGGTCGTGCTCTCCGGTGAGGGTGTGCGTCTCGTCGAGGTCGCGCGGGATCAGATCGACGAAGCCCTGGCTGCGGACCGGGACCCGCACGCCTCGCGGCTCCACCTCGAGGTGCGTCCGGGCACCTTTGCGCAGTGGGCTCGCGGTGCTGCGGTGTCCGCGATCCAGACGTTCGTCCTCGGGTCGGACTGAGCCGTCGCGGGAGAGCCACGGTGCGAACGACGCCGGTACGGTACCGACGAGGCACGTGGTGACGGCGCTCGGTCGCATTCTCTGTGACCCTGCCCGGGATCCGGCCCACGAGCACGGTCCGCATGGGCCAGGCCCGAGCCTCGTCGACACGAAGGAGTCGTCACATGCAGGTGGCATCGCGCAGCACCCCGGAGGCCATGACCCATCGGGTCGGCGGGTCGACCGTCACGGTGCGTGCCGCCGACGGGAGCGTCGTCGGGGATACCGAGGTCATCGTCGAGCAGGTGCGGCACGCCTTCGCGTTCGCGAACATCGGGTTCGACTTCATCGGGTTCGCCAACGGTGAGACGGAGGCGTCCCCGGACAGCCCGTTCGGTGGCGCCGACCCGTCGACGGGGGCGCACCTGGCGGACCTGTGGTTCGCGCTGTTCAACACCGCGACCCTGCCGTTCTACTGGGCCGGGTTCGAGTCGGAGCGCGGTCACCCGGACACGGCACGACTGCTGCGGACCGCACGGTGGTTCGTCGACCACGGCTGCGTGGTGAAGGGGCACCCGCTCGCGTGGCACACCCTGGCGCCGCACTGGTTGCGCGACTTTCCCGTCGACGAGGTCGAAGCTGCCGTGCGCGCTCGGATCGTGCGGGAGGTCACCGACTTCCGCGGCGTGGTCGACGTGTGGGACGCGATCAACGAGGTCGTGATCATGCCGGTCTTCGACAAGGAGGAGAACGGGCTGACCCGGTTGTGCCAGAAGCTCGGACGGGTCGAGACCGTCCGGCTGGGCGTCGACACGGCGCGCTCGGCCAACCCCGACGCGACGCTGCTGCTCAACGACTTCGACATGTCGCCCGAGTACGAGCACCTGATCGCGGACTGCCTGGACGCGGGGATCCGGATCGACGCCCTCGGCCTGCAGAGCC
>DATKTF010000429.1:0-14545 GCA_035531255.1 Cellulomonadaceae bacterium | reverse complement strand
CGCGCCGCCGACGGCGCCCGAAAGGGCTCACCCGGGAGCAGGCCGCCACGCCGACGTCCGAGCGCGTTGCCCACTTTTCCACCGCGTCGGAGCCCCTCCAGTCCTGGCGCGCAGCCAGGCCGCCCCTGACGTACTGCACTTCGCATCCCAGACGCGCGATGCGCAGCAACATCGGCACGCTCGGGATCGAGACGCCACTCGGCACCTCGGTCGGACACGCCAGCCGCTCGTCGGCGGACGAGCAGCAGAGGGAGCACTGTTGCCACGGTCGAGCTCCTCGTCGTCGCCCGAGGACGCCCAGGACCCTTCCAGGCAACGGGCACGTCGTCAGTCAATGTCGATAACGATATCAAATCAATGATCCGACCCTTGATCGAGCGAGAATCTCGGACCCGGACCGGAGGCACACGCGCGGCACATCCGGAGCCTGACGGAAGCTCGGGGCTATGAACGTCTCGGCCCGGCGACGAGCTCGCCCCGATCTCCACTGACCTGGCACTGACCTGGCACTGACCTGGAGCCCGAAGCGCACCGACCACCCAAGGGGTGCAACGCGCTGACCTGCGCAAACGCGCGCGAGGACGAGCACCGCTTTCGAACCGTGCAACGAGCGCAAGGAGCGCGACCGACGCAACACCACGACCATCGACACGCCCGTGACCTGCGAGAACACTGGCACGAGGGGCCCGGAATCGCACCGATACCCGCTCTACCCAAAGCGATGTTCTACGCCCGGCCGACCCCCGCAGAAAACAGCCGTTGACCTGCACAAACAGTGCGCCTGGGCAGATTCGAACTGCCGACACCCGCTTTAGGAGAGCGGTGCTCTATCCCCTGAGCTACAGGCGCCCGGGGCATGCGGAGAACGTGGTCGAAAACCCGGCGCGTGTGACGCCTGGGGCTCTGAACGCTCTCGTGAACGACCCGTGCAGCGTCGGACCATCCCGGGCAGGGCGACCTGACGCGGGCTCAGCCTACCGGGCCTGGCTCGGGCATGCGGCGGCAGCCCCGCGAGGTGGGGGCCGCTGGGATGAGCCGGCTGGCGTCATATCAGCATCGGTCCATGGGGTCCGTCGATGGAGCCGGTCTCCCGCGGCCCGACCAGGACGCGCCGGGGCGCGTGATCGCCATCGCCCGACGCATGGCGCCGCACGCCGTCGACAGCGTCTGCTGCGCGCTGCCTGTGCTCGGTGTCGCGGCGGACCGGTGATCGGCGTGGGCGCTTGCGCCGTCCGTTTCTCCGTCTTCCCGTTCTCCCCCGCAGCGATCGGTGTCGTGCGGGCGGAGCTCGAGCGCTTCTCGGTCTAGCTGGGCACGATCCGGTTCACTGCCGAGCGCCGACTGCCCGAGAGGGTCTCGTCAGGCGACTCGTGGCGCCATGCCGAGCTCACCTGGCGTCGCAGGGAGCCCCGTCGTTGGGCCGAGCGAGTGATGTCTGAACCGCTGGGAGGTCTTCCCTCGGCGGACGCCTCTGACGAGCCCGTACCGGTGGCTACGCTCGGCAGAGCGCGGCCAACGGCCTGTCCGCACGATCGCGCACACCCGACACATCGGCGGCGCTGCCGCACCGCACGAGAGGGAACCGATGGACATGCGCCACCGTCACCGCACGGGCCTGACCCGGCGCGCAATGACCCTGGGTCTGGGGGCTTCCCTGGCCGCAGGGTGCCTGCCCGTGACCAGTGCACAGGCCGTCGTCACTGCCCGCCCCGCCGTGACTGCGACGACGAGCTCCGTACCGCCCTCCGCTCCGAGCACGACGACGAAGGTCCAGCAGTACGTCACGGTCGTCTATGAAGATCTGTTCGGTCGGGACCCCGACCCCGAGGGGCTCGCCACGTGGACGGCAGCGTTGCTCAACGGCACTCCGCGGATTGCGGTCGCCAACGCGATCACATCCAGCGATGAGTTCGGCAGCGGGCTGTGATCATTGTCAGATAACCCCGCTACGCTCGAAACCTCATCGCGATGGCAGGGGGTGGCGTGGCGGGCAACATCGGGCGGCCTCGCGTCGTCATCACTGCGCGCTGCCCGGACCCCACTCACCGCGGTGGCAACGTGGTGGGCGCCGGCAAGCGCGCGACCCAGAGCGGCACCCGGCAGACCTACCGCTGCGATCCCCTTGCCGGGGACCGACACTACTTCACGGTCGTGACCGCGGAGGACGAGCCTGTCCTCGCACCGGTCATGCAGCGGGCGCCGTCGTGCGCGAGCCACCCGAGCAGCCGGGTCGTTCGCGATGGCACGTACGGGAAGCGGTCCCTGATGCCACGGCAGCGGTACCGGTGCTTCTACGAGCTCGACGGAGCGACGAGGTCGCACTGCTTCACAGCGAGCGTCGCGCGCGAGCAAGTTCACGCGACCGGCGTGGTGTGTGACGAGTGCGATGGTCACGTCGGCGTTCACCAGGGCGCGGTTGCCGTGGCGCGGCAGCACTCCTGGCCGGTGAGCATGGTCGCCCGGGGGCTCGAGCAGCTCTCGTCGGGGGCGTCGTACACGGAGGTCTCGCGGTGGGCGGTGCGCGCGGAGGCAGCAGCCGGCACCGGCGAGCTCGCTCACCCGGCACCGGCGCCTCGTGAAGTCGCCACCGTCGGACCAGGCACGAAGGACGAAGAACCGAACCTCGTCCCGTCGCCCAAGCCCCGGCTTCGGCCTCGACGAACCTCGGTCAAGGAAGCGTCGGTGTCTACGACGAAGGACGGCAAGGTGCGGCGTCGTTCCCGTGCCTCGGTCGAGGCCAAGAACCTGTGGCACATCGCAGCGGACTGGTGCGAGGTTTTCGGCCCCGTCGTCTGGGAACCGATCGACGCCAAGCTTCGCGAGCGGGCGACGGTCGAACGTGCCCGCCTGGACGAGCTCAAGGCGGCCGGTGCCGAGCTGGCTCGGCCGCAGGTGCTGCTCATCGACGACCTGCCGGTCTACGGCCGCGACGACGCTGGTGCCAAGCGCAGCCGACGTGACAGCGGGTTCTTCCTCCTGACCGCCGCCGAGGTCACCTGGCAGGCGCCCGACCCGTGGGGCACCCTCGGGGAGCCGATCGCCAGGACCGAGCTGCGGGTCGTGCGAGCGTTCGCGAAGTCGAACACGCCTGCGTGGCGGCTCGTGTTCGACGAGCTTGGGTACGCCCCCGACTTCGTCGTGGCCGACGCCGGCACCGGCCAGCTTGCCGCCGTCGGCGCCCACTACCCCAAAACCGTGTTCGTGCCCAGCGTGTGGCACCTCGGCCAGGCGATCCGTACCGCGCTACGCGACGTCCCGGCCGCGCACGTGGTCACCGCGGCAGGCAAGGTGCTGCACCCCGATCTGGAGGCTCACCTGCACCAGCTGCGCCGCGGCACGGACGCCCTCGCCACCCCGCAGGGCCACGCCCGCTGGTGGGACGAGCTGCTGACCTGGGCCCGGCAGCATCGCGTCCCGATCGAGAAGCTGAACGGTCGGCGCCGCGACTACGAGCCTCGGATGGCGGCCGCGATCCCGATGCTCGCCGCGCACCCGCAGGTCCCGATCTCCACCGGTGGGCTGGAGGCCATCCAGCGCCGGGTGCTCGCACCGATCCTGGCCGGGCGCCGCGCAGTGTTCGGCAACATCGAGCGCACCAACACGCTGCTGGACCTCGCCGTCGCCCGCGAGCACGGCGCGTTCGACAACCTGGCCGACGTGGCCCGCCTGCTGCGACGTGACGCCACCCGCGAGGGGGGCTTCGCCCCACCGCTGCGTGCGGTCGCCGACCCGATCGGGACCCGGGGCAAGTACTCCTCGCTGCGCGACGTGACCCTGCTGTACCACCTGGCTGAGTCGCGGGGGCTGACATGAGCGAGCAGACGATGTCACGTGAGCGGGCCACCGAGGCACTGTGGGCCGGCCTTCGGCTGGTCGTCGTGGACGTGGAGACCACCAGCAGCCGCGAGCACGGGACCAAGATCGTGTCGATCGCCATGGTGACCTGCCGGGGCGGGCGCGTCCAGGGGCAGTGGAGCACCACGCTCAACCCCGGTGTGCCGATCAGCCGTTCGACCACCAAGATCCACGGGCTCCGAGACGAAGACGTCCAGGGCTCACCCCCGTTTGCCGACGTCGCCACCGTCCTGCTGTCGGCACTGACTCCTGCACCCGGTGAGACCCTCGTCCTGGCCGCGCACAACGCCGCGTTCGACATCCCCCTGGTCCGCGACGAGATGGCCACCGCCGGCCACACCATCCCCGAGGTGCCCGTGCTCGACACGATGGGCGCCCTGATGGGCCTGGCCGGCGTCCGGCCCGCCGGCGGCCGGGGCCTGGACGCCCTGCTCACCGACCTCGGGATGACCAACACCAACCCGCACGACGCCCGCGCCGACGCGACAGCCACTGCCAACGCCGCAATCGAGCTCCTCGGCCGGGCCGCGGCCGCCGGTCACCGCGACATCACCGAGATCCTGACCACGGTCGAGGCAACGACGACCCTGACCCAGGCCGGTGCCCGCCCCGGCCGCGGTCACGGCCGCGGGGACGTCGCCTCGGCACCCGCCCTTCCCGACGCACACACCGCCGCCCACGCTGCCGTGCTCGGCGCCACACCCGCCTCGCGCACACGGACAGCCTGGGTGTCTGCCCTGACCCAGTGCGCCCAGCTGCGGTGCTCGCACGCGGCCGCCCGCGTCGCGTCGGCCAAGCCCGGCCCGGACTACCTGGCCGCCGCCCTCACCGAGGTCCTGGTCAGGTGTGCCGAGACGCAAGACGGCCCGGGCGTCGCGACGATCCTGGATGCGGCCGGCCCGATCCTCGAGCGCATCGGCGCGGACCTGCCCCTACGTGAGCGCCGTCGCCGTGCGCTGGTGCTCTACGGCCAGTGGGCGACCCTGGTCGAACCATTCAAGCGCTGCAAGGGCGACCTGTGCGCCGCCTGCCGCGAAGACCGCCCCTGCGGGCTGGACACCTGGCCCTACCACCTGGCCGGGGCCGCCCTCGGGGAGTGGAAGAAGTCCACCGTGCTCGGCTTCATGCCCCTCTCGGGTGAGCGAGCCCAGGCGGGTGCTGGCGTGTGGCGCACGTGGACGAAGGCCGGCCACGCACCGCTCGCTGACGCGACCCTGTGGCGTTGCTACGAGTGGTGGGCCGCCGACAGCAAGGCGATCTCCGGGCAGCTCATGGCCCAGGCCGCTTGGACCGCCGGAGCACGCCACCCACGCCTGACCGATGCGTACCTTACCGCGATCGCCGCCGCCGGCCGCCCCGCCGACCTCACAGCCGCCCTCGTCGTAGCTGACCAGACGCTCGCCACAACGCCCAGGCTCGGGCCACCCGAGCACTGGAGGTCACTGCAAGCGCGCCAGACCTGGCTCACTGGGACCCTCGAACGAGGGCCGACCCGGGCCGTGGAGGCCCTGGGCGCGGACGGCAACCCGGTCCGCGCAAGACGGCACCACCCCACCGCGCCCGTACGGGCCCGCGCCCCACGCTTCCTGCGCACAAAAGGCATGGGCGGTCAGGGGCCGCAACGGTGAGCTGCGCCCACCCCACCCACGTGCCATCGGGGATCCCGCCGGCACGCTCAGCCGGTGACCAGATCAACTGCCAGCCCACCCGTCCGCTCATAGCCGATGAGCGGATGTCGTCAGCGTGCCGTGCTCACGTTCGGGTCAGGACCAGAGAACCCGGTCTGCTGCGCGAGCCTTGACCCCGGGCTGCCGCGCGGGGTGCTCTCGGAGCCTCACGGCACGTCGCAGCGAATCTCGACAGTCCGGATGTCGCCCGACTTCACCGTCGTGACAGGTGCGACATCCTCGGTCGGTCCGCAGTAGGTCGAGAAGATCACATAGGCACCCGGGGAGAGTCGAAGCTGCGCGACTCCCTGCTGATCGGTGGTGGCGTCCCAGGTCGCGCCACGGGCGTCGCGTGCCGTGACATTCACATCGGCGGCAGGTTTGCCTTCCAATGCCATACCGCCAGTGGGTTGAAGCGGGCCGCCCCTGAGGCCGACCTTCACGCGGACCACGGCGTCGTAGGACTGGAGGGTGGCGCCGTTGGTGGTCAGCTGGGCGGCGGAGGCGGTGGAGCCCGCCGCGGACAGGTCGACGTCGACCACGGTGCGCTCCTTCGAGGCACCGAGCGGCGGGTTCGCGGCGTTGAGCTGGACCACGAACGGCCCGGTCGGCAGCATGGTGCGCTTGACCGCGACGACGAAGGAGTGCGGTCTCGCGTCCCCGGCACACGCGGAGCCCGGGCCAGAACCCGGCACGACGAACTGTCCGTGCAGGGTCGCCCCGTCCACCACGACCCCGTCCAGGCGCACCGGGCAGCCGCTGGAGTACACCGCGCCGAACCACACGGCGATCTCAGCCCGCCAGTCCACGGCCGGCGCCTCCCTGCCAAGGCCCGACTGGCGCCACAGCGCCGCGAGCTGCCCGTCGGTGGTGGCCACCCCGGTGCGATACACCGCACCGGCGCCCTCCGCCTGCCCGAGCAACCGCCAGCCCACACCCACGGTGGGCTGGTCCCCCGCGGGCACACGCGGACCGGCGCACGCCGCCAGAACCACCACCAGGATCACGGCCAGGACACCGGTCCGACGCCTGCGGGCGGACACCCCCGCTCCCGTGAACGACGACTCCATGAACAACGGCCCCCTTCGCCCTCACGCCGAACACGGCGAGAGCCGGTTCGCGCGATCCTCCCCTGCACCTACATGGTGCATGTCGCTACCGTTCCCACTCTTGCACCTGTCTTCGGCAACCACCGCGAGAGATCCCGCCCCGTCCGGAGCTCCACCGCCCGCACATGCCGCGTTGAGGGCGGCTACGCTCGCCCGGTAGCCGCTGTCCGGGTGCAACGCGGTGCTTGAGCCTCGCTGATGAACGCGACGATCTGACAGTCCCGGTCGTTCGAAGGATTCAGCCGGCTCTCCCTGATCCTCGAGCCGTCCGACGCCGACCTCGACTGCGCCGTCGGGCCGTGGACCCGCCCACCACGCGCGCCGAGCTCGAGAGTCCCAGCCGCGTCCCGGACGGCATCCTCCTCACAGGGCTCATCGACGGGGGACTCCGGGGGCGTGGCCCGGTGCCAGCGGGCGCGGACGCCAACGCCGTGGTCGCCGGCGACCATGGGCTGACCGTCGCGGGTGTGCGTGTCCGTGAACACCGATGCCCGGCCACCGCGAAGCGGGCTGACGACGTAGGGCGCCGACACGCAGAGGAGCGCGCTTGCCCGCAGCACGGGCCACCTGATGCGAGGCTCGGCTCGCGAGGTCGCGCGGAACTTCGAGCCGCGGCCCGTTGGGACTCCTCGGAGTGGATCCGAGCCGAGTTATCTGACGAAATCACAGCCCGCTGCCGAACTCATCCAGCGATGAGTTCCGGACGGGGTTGATCACCGACGCCTACAAGACGTACCTGGGCCGTGACCCGGACCCGGCCGGGCTCCGGTTCTGGCTCGGGAAGATGGCGAGCGGCTGGACGACCTCACAGATCGAGTCCGGATTCCTCGCGTCCACCGAGTACTTTCCCCGGGTGGACACCGCCACCATCTCGTACAACTTCGAATGGGTCGGGCAAGTCTACGTCAGTGTGCTCGGACGGCATCCGAGCCTGGACGAACAGCTTTCCTGGCTGCACCGCATGAGCATGTTCGGTTGGCCTGGACTGACGCGCACGCAGGTCGCCATGGACTTCCTCCTGTCGAGCGAGAATCTGGCGCCCGTCGTCGACGGCTACTACCGCGCCCTGCTCGGCCGGAGCCTGGACCCGTCGGGGCAGGCCACGTGGGTCCGCATCCTGCAGACCGGCGGCCGCGACGAGGACGTCATCGGCGCCATCATCGCGAGCGACGAGTACTGGGGCAACGTACCGAGTCCTGCATAGACCCGCGCGGCACGGCGCGCGGAGCGGCAGCCACGCAAGGCTCCGACCGAACGCGGAGAGCTGGACCTCGTCAACCCCAACGCCCTTGTCACGCGTGAGCAGCGTTCCGCTGACCTCGAACGTCACGCGCTCATTGCGAAGCACACGCGCGAGGACACTCTCTTCTAGAGCGACCGCCCCAAGAATGACGTGGGCCCCGGGCGCTCGGGCAAAGATCCAGCAGGCAAGCCGGACAAAGACGCGCCCGAACAAGTACCCAGGCCACCCAAGAGAACGTGTCTCGGTAGCGCGATAGCGCAGAGCAGGTTGTGTCAGCGCCGCCTCCCAGCCGCAGGGTGGCTGCTGCCGGACTGCGCCGCGGCTCTCTCGAAGGCCCCGTGCGCCGTCACGCAACCCCGATGGGGGCGATCTGACGCGGACTCAGCCCACCGGGACGTCGCCCGGGCATGCGGGACACACCGACACCGGCGCCGTCACGTCGCCCATCGCCCTCCGAGCGGTGTGGCGCTGCCGTTCGGAGGGCGTCGCGCCCCGGGGCGCGCGTCACGTCGAGCTCGGCCCGGCCGCCGCGACGAGGAAAGACCGGAGCTCCCTGGCCACCGCGGCCACCGTCTGCGGGTTGCTTCCACGGTTCGTGGTGCTGGAGTCGCTGGAGGCGCCGTGGTCGAAGCCGGGGAACTCCACCCTGCGGACCCTCGGCAGCACCCGGGCCAGCTCGTCGCGCGCGGGGTCGGTGAAGGCCAGGCCCTTGCTCCCGCCGAGCAGGAGGACGTCGGCGGTCACGGTCCGGAAGGCCTCCGCGTGGCCGGCCAGCTCGGCGACCAGGTCACCCTCGTGGCGCACGGTCGGCGCCAGCGCGCGCATGGTGATCGCGTCGGGGCTTGCCGTCTTCTCCTCCTTCCGCATGGTCAGCGCGGTCAGCGCGACGAGCAGTCGACGCGGCATCGTCCTCATCGCCGGCGGTGCCAGCTCGAGCCCGACCATGCTGGTGACCAGCGCCGCGGCGACCTCACCGTCGGCGATCTCACGGTCGAAACACGCCAGCCATCGGGCGTCGTCCGCGGCGCGGACGCGCAGGGCGGGCTCGTAGACGGCCACCGTGCGGATGCCCGGTAGCGTCCGCGCGGCTTCGAGCGCGACCAGGCCGCCGGAGCGGACGCCGAACACCGCCTCCACCTGTGCGACGGCGAGCACGGCCTGCAGATCCTCCACCTCGGTGCGGATCGCGTGCTGGGGCCGGTACCGACCCGACATCCCCCTGCCCCGCCGATCGGGCAGGTAGACGGTGACTCGTCGGCGAGTGCGAGGACCAGCAGCAGGTGGCTTCGCGCGGACTCCATGCTGCCGTGCACGACCACCACCGCCGGCCCGCTGCCCAGCCGCAGGTAGCCGATCGTCGTGCCGTCCCGTGACGTCACGTGACCGCGCTCGACCGCCATCGCGTCGTCGCTCTTCTGGCTCATGCCGACCGTCTCGCTCATCTCAAGGTCCTCGGGGTGGGTCGTGGTCACGAGCCACGCCGCCGCGCCGCGGCCGGTCCGCGGTCGATTCACTCGATAGTGACATGGCGGCTAGTTTCTGTGCAACTAGTCACGATGAAGCACCCGTACCGCTACCCTTGCGACATGCCCACTCCGTCCACCTTCCGCCGCTCAGGACTGGCCCTGGCCGTGCTCGGTCTGCTGGAGAACGGACCGATGCACCCGTACGGGATCCAGCGCCTGCTCAAGCAGTGGGGCAAGGACGACGTGGTCAACGTCGGCCAGCGGGCGAGCCTCTACCGGATCATCGACCGGTTGGAGGCCGCCGGACTGATCGCGTCCGGCGAGACCCGGCGCGACGAGCGGTACCCCGAGCGCACCACGTACCGCCTGACCGACTCCGGGCGGGCTGCCTCCCGGCGGTGGCTCGCCGAGATGATCGCCACCCCGCGCAACGAGTTCCCGGAGTTCCCCGCCGCGTTGTCCTTCGTCATGCTGCTGCCTCCCGACGTCGTGCGAGAGCTGCTGGAGCAGCGTCAGGAGCTGCTGGCCGAGCGCGTCCACGCGGTCGAGGCGGTCCTCTCGACCGCGCCCGACGACGCCGGTATCTCTCAGGTGGTCCTGATCGAGACCGAGTACCAGCGCGCCGTGGCACAGGCTGAGCTGCGATGGGTGACGGAGACCCTGCAGATCCTGCGAGACGGCTCGCTCAGCTGGGAGGCACCACCGGCCACCGAGGACACCCCCGCTTCATGAGCCCGGCCGACCTCGGAGATCTGTTGCCGCCAGCTCCACCCGAGCGGTAGGACTGACGTCAGGGGGTGATCGACGTGCGCCGCGAACGGTGGTGGGTTCCGCTCGCGTTCATACTTCCGGGCATCGGCCTGGCGTGGTCCGAGCTCGCCGGCACCAGCATCGTCACCTGGGCCTACTGGGGCGGGTACGTGGTCATCGCGATCGGGATGTTCGTGCGCGCAGTGCGCCCGTCCGCGGCAGGTCGACGGACGCGGTCCGCGGCCTCTCCGGCGATCAACGGGTTCGACGTGGCCCAGAGCATCTACCTCGCACGGCCCGACGTCGGCCCGGTGCACTACGGGTGGGACGGGCCGACCGGGACCACGGAGGTCGTCGACCGACCGGAGCCCGACCCCGGAGACCTCCGCCCGACCGCTCCCCCGCCCCACGACGACGGACCCGACTCCTCAGCCCGGTAGCACCACGCGGTCGCCCGCGACGAGACCGCCGGACACCTCGACCCACCCGTCGACCACCACGCCCACGGAGACCGGCACCTGCCGGCGCGCCCCACCGTCCAGGACGACGACGCCCGGATGACCGACCGCATCGGCCACGATCGCGGCAACCGGCACCGTGAGGACGCCGTCGCGCTGGTCCGCGGTCCGGACCACGGTCACCGGCGTCCCCGTCGCCCGCCCCGGCACCTCGACGTCGAACCCGACGGTGAGCGTGACCCTGCCGTCGACGACGTCACGACCGGTCGCCACGACGTGCGCCGCAGTCGTCCCGCCGTCCGACCACGCGACCGTCACGGCCGCTCCCGCCGGCCAGTCGGCGACGTCCTCGGCATCGACCTCGGCGCCGACGACCTGTGCGGAGCTCGCGAGGGTCAGCACCGCCGTGCCGCTCCGCACCACGTCTCCGGGCTGCAGCAGCCGGGCAGTGACCTCGCACGCGTCCGGCACCGCGACCAGGTCACCGAGCGTGACGACACCGTCCGGCCCCAGCCGCCCGAGGTCCGCCTCCCACCGTTCGACCGCAGCGGCGGTGACCGACGTGAACGCGTCGTCGACCGTCAAGCCGTCGCCGTAGCCGAGGGCGGTCAGCAGCACCTCGAGGGCTCGGACGTCCGCGCCGTCGTCGACGCCGATCTCCAGGTCGCGCCAGAACACCGCGTCCGCCTCGACGGCGATGACCGGTTCACCGTCGGCGGCGTACAGCACCGTCCCGGACGTGACCGTGGTGCCGAGGGCCGCGAGCGCGGTGAGCGTCGCCGACGGCGTGCTCGACGTCGCACCGGTGGTCGACTGACCCGTGCTCTGCGGCAGCGGGCTGGCCGTCGGGACACTCCCGGCCGACGCGCCGCCTGTCGGGACGGCGCCCGTCGGGACGGCACCCGTCCGCGAGGACGGGCTCGGTTCCGACGGCACGGACGAGGTCGGCGGCGTGCCCGTCGTCGGCGAAGTGCCGGGCTTGGTGGTGGGGACGGGCGTCGGTGAGACCGTGGGGATCGGGGTCGGGTCCGACGTCGGCACGTCCGTCGGCACCGTCGTCGGCGTGTCCGTCGGGACGTCCGTCGGGATGCCTGTCGGCGTGACGGTCGGTTCCACCGTCGGCACAACGATCACACCGGCGGGGAGAGCCGTGACGTACGAGACGAGCGCCACCGACCCGGGGTCCTGAGCCGTCACCGAGGTCACCGCAGCGGTGCCCGTGACGCCGACGGCCGAGGCGCTCGTCGCCCCGCCACCCGACCCCCCCGTCGCCATCTGCGGCACCGCCGCCACGCGGGTGTCCCCCACCGTGACCTCGTAGCGTGAGGCGCGCTGCACCGTGCCGCCGACGGTGCTCGTCACGGCCATCGAGCGGGTCGCGACGGTCGCGGTCGGGACAGCCGCCGCGGGGTCCGTCGCGTCGGCCCGGCTCCCCCGGGCTCCGACGAGCCCGAGGGTGACCACGACGACCACCGCAGCGGAGGTCAGCGCGGCGACGCGCCGACGGGGGTCCTGGACGTGTGCGATGCGTGCCATGTCAGACGGTCCTCAGGGCTTCGGTGGGTGGAAGGCGAGCGGCGCGCATCGCCGGGTAGAGCCCGGCCACGGCTCCGATGCCGAGGGCGGCGACGAACCCACCGGCCACGCCGATCAGCGGCACCACGACCTGCCAGCCACGCAGGACGTCGTACCCGACCGTGACGGCAGCGCCGAGCAGGACGCCGACGAGCCCGCCGATCGCCGACAGCAGCAACGACTCCATGAGGAACTGCAGGCTCACGTGGCGGCGGGTGGCGCCCAGGGCCCGGCGCAGGCCGATCTCCGACCGACGTTCGAGCACCGAGATGACCATGACGTTCGCGATGCCGACGCCACCGACCAGCAGCGCCACGGCGCCGAGCCCGAGGAACAGCCCGGTGAAGGCGCTGCTCGCGGCGGCCTTGGCGGCGATCGCGTCGGAGGGGCGCGAGACCTCGACCTGGTCCGGGTTCTCCGGGTCCGCTGTCGCGGGGACTACGGCCCGCACGCTGTCGAGGGCCGCCGGGTCGGTGCGCAGGTAGATGGTCTCCGGCGCTTCGGCCGCAGCCATCGAGCCGGTGGCGTACGGGCGTCCGATCAGGGCCGAGCGGTCGATGTCCTGGGCGAGCTCGAACGGGTCGAGGATCCCGATCACCGCGAACCACCGGTCGCCAATCCAGACCATCGGGGCGGTCGCGACGTCGTCGATGCCGAGGCGCTCGGCCGCGACCGAGCCGAGAACGACGACGGGGAGCCGGGCGCTGGCGGCGTCGAGCCACCGGCCGTTCGCGACCGACCCGGCGAGGGACTCGACGAGGTCGAGGTCGGCCGCCTTGACGGTCAGGCCCTGCGTCCGCGTCTCCGGGACCAGGTCCGTCCGGCGCACGGTGGCGTCCACGGACGTCACCGAGCTGACCGTCTGCACCGGGCCGATCCGCCGGAGCATGAGCTCGCTCGTGGTCGGCAGGGTCGCATCACCGGCCCCGATGCCGGTGCCCGCCTGGACCGTGAGGAGGTTGGTGCCGAGCCGGTCGAGCGAGGACAGCAGCGCGGCGCTCGACGACTGCGAGATCCCGAGCACTCCGACCATCGCGGCGATGCCGATCGCGATCCCGAGCGCCGAGAGCGCCGCGCGGAGCCGTCGGCTCAGCAGGCCGACCGAGCCGACGCGGAGCACGTCCGCGGCGTGCAGCCTGCTCCGTCGCAAGGCGGTGGCCCGCGGTGTCGCCGAGGCCGACGCACCCGGTCGTGGCATTCCCGACGGCAGCGCGGTGAGGGGCAACCCACCCGACGACAGCGTGCTCGGCGGTACGGATGTCCTCCCGTTCATCGGACCGTCTCCAGCGCGCGAGCCGAGTCGTGCTCGATCCGGCCGTCGCGCACCGCCACCTGTCGCGGCAGGCTCGCCGCGATCTCGTGGTCGTGCGTGATGACGAGGATCGTCGACCCGCCGGCGTGCAGCTCGTGGAGCAGCGCCATGATCGACGCGCTCGACGCCGAGTCGAGGTTGCCCGTCGGCTCGTCGGCCAGCACCAGCGCCGGCTCCCCGACGAGCGCCCGGGCGATCGCGACCCGCTGGCGCTCCCCACCGGAGAGCTTCTCGGGGTTGTGGTGCATGCGGTGCGCCAGCCCGACACGCTCGAGGGCCTCCGCGGCGCGTGCGCGTCGCAGGCGGCGCGGCACGCCGCGGTACAGCAGACCGTCGGCGACGTTGTCGACGGACGTCATCCCCGAGAGCAGGAAGAACTGCTGGAACACGAACCCGATCTGGGTCGAGCGCAGCGCCGAGAGGTCCTCGTCGGAGAGGGTCGACACGTCATGGCCGGCGACGCGCACCGTGCCGCTGGTCGGGAGGTCGAGGGTGCCGATGATGTTCAGCAACGTGGACTTCCCCGAGCCGGACGGCCCGACGATCGCCACGAGCTCACCACGCTCGACGACCAGGTCGATCCCGTGCAGCACGCGCGTGGGCGGGTCGGTCAGGTACTCCTTGACGACGTCGCACAGCTCCAGGACGACGTCCGGCGCCGCGATCATGACGGCACCACCACGGACACGCCTGTGGCGAGGCCGTCACCGGTGACCGCGACGTACTCGTCGGCGATGGTCCCGATCGTCACGCCGACCAGGTGGGACACACCGGCACCGTCCACCACCTCGAGCGCGTAGCCACCCTCGGCGAGGGCGAGCAGCGCGGTGACGGGAGCGGCGAGCACCCGGTCCTCGCGCGATCGTTCGAGCGCGACGTCCACCGAGCCGCTGTCGAACGTGCCGGTCGCCGCCGGGTCGTCGAGCGTGATCTCGACGGGCACCGTGGCCGTCGCGCTCGGGTCGTTGGACACGACCTCCGGCTGCGTGCCGATGCCGGTGACCGTGCCGGTGCTCGCGACGCCACCGGGCAGGGTCAGGGCGACCACCGTCCCGGTCTCGACGTCGTCGGCGCGGTTGACGTCGAGGTCCACCGTGACGAGCGTGCCCG
>DATKTF010000428.1:0-18233 GCA_035531255.1 Cellulomonadaceae bacterium | reverse complement strand
GCACCCACTCACGGAGCACGTACAGCCGCCAGAGCGCCCCGGGAAGGGTGCCGGCCGGGCTGTCGGCCCACATGGCCGCGACCACGTCCAGGCCCTCCGCCTCCACGAGGGTGACGAGCCGCGCGACGAGGTCCGGGTCGTCCGACGCACGTCCCTGGTGCACGATCGCCGCTGCGGTGGTGTGCGCGATCTCCGACCGCAGTGCGGGGTCCATGTCGCCGGGGAGCTCGTCCGCCTGCTTCGGGTCGAGCATCGCGGGGCGACGGGGACGGCGTGGGGTGCCGGACTCAGGAGCCATCACGCCATTGTCGTCGACCTCGTGCGCACCGTCGACGCTGCGACTCGTCAGCCGGCCCACGTCGAGCGCGCCCGTGCCGCCGCCGCGAGCCGGTCGATGAGGTCCGCCGAGAGCCGCGCCGGTACCCGCGGGAAGAGCCCCGGGACGTCCGAGCCGTGCAGCACGAGGACGTCGTCCGGCATCGTCGTCGGCGCGAGCTCGAGGGTCCCGGCCGTCTCCAGCACGACCACCGGACGGACGACGACCTGGTTCCCGACCGCATCCGCGAGCAGCGACCGCGCACGCCGGGCCTCGAGCCGAGCGTCACGGACGTAGGACGTCGCGCGCCCGTCGACCTGGACGACGTGCCTGTCGACCACGACGGTCGACGTCGGATGGGAGTGCACCGTCAGCGTGTAGACGCCACCGGGACCGATCAGGAGGTGCTCGATGACGTCGCCCTGGCGTCCGATCGGGACGTTGTGCTGCACGTGCCAGGAATAGGCGGTGAGCCGGTCGAGCCGCGCGCCGACCGGACCGGTGTCCATGCCGGGGTCCTCGAGGTCGACCTCCGGGAGCCGGAGCACGAGCTCCTCGGAGTCGGCGCGCAGGAACTCCTGAGCCGCACGGCGAAGCCCGCGCTCCAAGGTGGGGAGGTCGACCGTCACCTCACCGGACCGCAGGTCGACCGAGCCGACCCGCGCGCCGGTGTCGCCCATCACGAAGAGCCGGTCAGCGCCGTAGCGCTGCCACCTCCGCACGATCAACGACTCGTCCACACCACACCTCATCGGCAACTCGCACCCCGACGCCAAGGAACCGGGCGGGTGACGCCCTTCACGCGGGGTTCGGCCTCACGGCCAGGATAGGTGCCACCACCGGCACACGCACGTACCTCGTTCGGGGACACGCGCTCGTCTCAGACCCCCGGTTCGAAGGTCAACGAGACCGAGTTCATGCAGTACCGATCTCCCGTCGGGGTCTGCGGTGCGTCGTCGAAGACGTGGCCCAGGTGAGACCCGCACCGGGCGCACCGCACCTCGGTCCGGACCGCCCCGAGGCTCCGGTCCTCGACGAGCTGGACCGCGTCGCCCGCGAGCGGGGAGAAGAAGCTGGGCCACCCGCAGTGGGAGTCGAACTTCGTGTCGCTGCGGAACAGCTCGTTCCCGCAGGCCCGGCACCGGTAGACGCCGGTCCGCTTCTCGTCGAGGAGCTCACCGGTCCACGGCCGTTCCGTCGCGGCTCGGCGCAGCACGCTGAACTCCATCGGGTTCAGCTCGAGCTGCCACTCCGCGTCGGACCGTTCGACCTCGTACGTCTCGTTCGATGCGTCCTGCGATGCACCCATGTGTCCGCGCCTCCTCGTCCCGATGGTGCTGAGCGTCGCCGATCACAACACCGGGGCGAGGCGGATCGTTCCGCGGCAGGCGCCCACCGCGCCCTCAGCGCCCGGGGCGTCCTCAGTACGGTCAGCGCCCGCGACGACCGGCCGACGAGCCGCGCGACATCTCGACGACACCGTTCCGCTGCGAGGCTCCGCCGCCGCGCGGGGTTCCCCCTGTCCGCGGTGCTCCGCCCGTCCGCGGTGCACCGCTGGTCCGCGGCGCACCGCTGGAACGAGGCGCGCCGCCTCGCGGAGCGTCGCCGGTGCGCGGAGCACCCGTCGAGCCACCCGAGCGTGTCCGACGGGAATCGCCGCCGTACCCACCGGCCGCCGAGCCCGCGGCACCGGCCGACCTCGCGCCTGACGCGCTGCCCGACGAGCTGCTCGACCACGCGACGCCCGACGTCGCGGCACCGGTCCGGTCGTTGCCGCGGACCGAGGTCGCCCGGCCGGAGCCCTGCGACGCGCGTCCGGCACCGGCGCGGGACGACCCCGACCGAGGGCCACCGGGACGACGGCCACGACCCTGCTCCGGCTCGACCACGGCGGCAGGGGTCACGTACGCCGCGACCTCGCCCACGAGCTCGGCGACGACGCGTGAGCCCGGACGGACCTGCTGCGGACGGACGTCGATCTTCGCCTGACGCGTCAGCGTCCGCACGTCGCCGGCCTGCTCGGGGAGCATGACCGTGACGACGTCGCCGGCCGAACCGGCACGTGCGGTGCGACCCGAACGGTGCAGGTACGCCTTGTGCTCGGCAGGCGGGTCCACGTGCACCACGAGCTCGATGTTGTCGACGTGGATGCCACGCGCCGCGATGTCCGTGGCGACGAGCACCTTGACGTCACCGCAGGTGAACGCGGCGAGGTTGCGCTCGCGAGCCGGCTGGCTGAGGTTCCCGTGCAGGTCGACCGCGGGGATGCCGGCCGCAGTGAGCTGCTTGGCGAGCTTCTTGGCCTGGTGCTTGGTGCGCATGAAGAGCAGACGGCGACCGGTGCCGGAGGCCAGCTCGTTGACCACGAGGCGCTTGGTCTCCGCGTCGGCGACCGCGAGCACGTGGTGCGTCATCTGGACGACGGGCGACTCGGCCGAGTCCACCGAGTGCGTCAACGGGTTGTCGAGGTAGCGCTTCACGAGCTGGTCGACGCCGTTGTCGAGCGTCGCGGAGAAGAGCATCCGCTGGCCGCGCGCCGGCGTCTTGTCCATGATCCGCTTGACACCGGGCAGGAACCCGAGGTCGGCCATGTGGTCCGCCTCGTCGAGGACGGTGATCTCGACGCCGTCGAGGGAGAGCACCCGCTGCGAGAGCAGGTCCTCGAGGCGACCGGGGCACGCGACCAGGATGTCCACGCCACCGTTGAGCGCGCTGACCTGGCGCCCTTGCGACACCCCGCCGAACACGGTGGTGATGCTGAGGCGCTCGGCCTTCGCGAGCGGTTCGAGGGTGGCGGCGATCTGCGTCGCGAGCTCACGGGTCGGGGCGAGGATCAGACCCCGCGGGCGGGCGGGCCGACGCGCACCCGTCGACGCGGCGAGCCGGACGACCATCGGGAGCGAGAAGGCGAGGGTCTTGCCGGACCCCGTCCGGCCACGTCCGAGGACGTCACGCCCGGCCAGGGTGTCCGGGAGGGTGGCGGTCTGGATCGGGAACGGGGACTCGATCCCCTGCGCCGTGAGGACGGCGACGAGGGATGAGGGCACACCAAGGGAAGAGAAAGTCACGGAGATGATCGCCTTTCAGGCGTCGAAGGGTCGGGGCTCGCCGCGTGAACTCGCAGGTGCTCCACGACGTCAGGCGCACACTCAGGCGCCCAGTTGGTCCTATTGTGCCTTGAGGAACCCCATCGGGCGAATCGTCTCACCCGTTCCAGCGGTCATCCCGACCGTGCATGTGCCGATAGGCACTGCGGGGGCACCGCACGGCCAGGCGCCGCGCTCGCCCCACGACATGAGTTCGCGAGGAGGCGATACCGGTGGCGGGCCCCACGATCGGCGTGCTGACGCCGTGGTCGAGCGGGTTCTTCTACGGGCAGATCATCGCCGGCGTGACCGCGGAGGTCGCCGCGGCCGGCGGCAAGGTCGTCGTGATCCAGAGCGCCGAGCCGAGCCGCGAGCCGGACGACGTCCTCCCGGTCCCGGACATCACTGCACCGAGCGCCTGGAACCAGATCGACGGGGCGATCTCGGTGACCTCGGCCGGTGAGACGCACCTCCGGGCGCTGCGAGAGCGCGCGGTCCCCGTGGTGCTCGCGTGCGACGTCGTCGACGGCCTGGCGATCCCCAGCGCGGTGGGGGACAACGTCGGCGGCACCCGCGAGGCCGTCGCGCACCTGATCAGGCACGGCCACACCCGGATCGGGTTCGTCGGCAACCTGCTCAAGTCCGACACCCGCGCGCGGTTCGCGTCCTACCAGGCCACGCTGCGGGCGCACGACATCGAGCCGGACCTCACGCTGTCGTTCGCCGCCCCGAACGACGTCGCCTGGGGAGGCCGCGTCGCGGCCGAGCAGATCCTCGCCGAGCGCCCCGACATGACCGCCGTCTTCGTCGCGACCGACTACAACGCGATCGGTCTCCTCGAGCGCCTGGCCGAGGCAGGAGTCGTCGTCCCGGGCGATCTCGCGGTCGTCGGCTTCGACGACGCGGACCGTTCGTCGTTCACGAGCCCTGCCCTGACCACGGTCCGACAGCCCTTCACGCTCATCGGCTCGCTCGCCGCGCGCCTGGTGCTCTCGATGCTCGACGGCAAGGACGTCGCTCCCGGGCCTCACATGGTGGCGTCCTCCCTCGCGGTGCGGCACTCGTGCGGGTGCAGGTCCGCCCCCGACGACCTCGGGCTCGGGACCGGTGGGACGCCCGAGGCGCTCGACCGGACGTTCGTCGCCGAGGCCGCCTCGGTCCTGCTGCCCGCAACCGTCACCGAGGCGTCACTGGCCGACCTCCGGGCCGCCGCTCTCCGCCTCATCGCCGAGATCCGCGCGGCGCTCGTGACCGGCGGTCCCGCGCCGGGGCCGGGCCTCGACGACGCGGTCGCCGCGCTCGTCCCCGTGGGCACCACCTCCGAGGCGCTGCGGCGGTTGCTCGCGATGGTCACGCTGTTCGTGTCGCGCGCCGCGACGGGACCGGGCTCGGTCGCGGCGCCGGCGGACCGCGTGAGCCATGTGACGGCCCGTGTCGCTGCCGGGATGTGGCACGAGCACACGCGCCTGTACCTCGAACGAGACCTCGCACACCAGCGGGCGCGCGCGGAGCAGTACCGGATCGGCGCCGACCTCATCGACCTCCGGAACGACGACCCGCTCAAGCTCTCCTGGCTCGCGGAGACCCACGTCGACGTCGGCTGCCTCGCGCTGTGGACCGACCCGACCCACCGTCACGTCCACGTCGAGTCCGTGCACGACGTGCGCGACGTCGTCGGCACGGACTGCGCGGTCGAGGACTTCCCGCCGCGCGCCCTGATCCAGACGGCACGGCCCGAGCAGGACGAGGTCGTCTTCGTCGTGCCGGTCCAGACGCACGGGAACTCGCGCGGACTGCTCGCGGTGGTGGGTCCGCTCGACATGGTGGCGATGAGCGCGCACGAGGCGTACGGGTACTGGGCCTCGCTGCTCACCGTGGCGCTCGAGCAGCGCGACCTGCTGGAGTCGGTGCAGCGGAGCGAGGAGCGCCTCGCGCTCGCGATCGAGGCGACGGCCGAGAGCCTCTGGGACTGGGACCTGACGACGGACACCATGTTCTACTCCCCGCGCGCCCGGCTGATGCTCGGCATCGAGGACCCCGACGAGCGCCGCCCCGACGCGTGGTGGGCGGCGGTCCATCCCGAGGACCTCCTCCCGCTCAAGATGATGCTGGCCGGGGGCCAGGGCGAGGGTCGCGAGATCATCGAGCACGAGCACCGGCTGCGCGTGCCCGACGGCAGCTACCGCTGGACGTTGTGCCGGGCGCGCCCGGCCGGGCCGGCCGGCGTCGCCGCGACGCGCATCGTGGGGTCGCTCGCCGACATCCACCCCCGCAAGGAGCTCGAGGAGCAGCTGCGGGAGAGCGCGACGCACGACACCGTGACCGGGCTGCCGAACCGGCGGCTGTTCCTGGACAGGCTGCGGGTCGCGGTCGCTCAGTCCCGACGGTCGGGCATCCCCTTCGCGGTGCTGTTCCTCGACCTCGACGGCTTCAAGGTCGTCAACGACTCCCTGGGTCACGAGATCGGTGACCGACTGCTGGTCGAGGTGGGGTGCCGCCTCGAGTCACAGCTGCGCGACGTCGACACGGCTGCGCGGTTCGGCGGGGACGAGTTCGCCGTCCTGCTCAACGACATCGACCCGGCCGACATCCTCCCGGCCGCCAACAGGCTCCTGGAGGCCCTGCACGCACCGGCGCGCATCGACGGCCACGAGCTCACCCTCGGCGCGAGCATGGGGATCGCGACGAGCGCGGTCACGTACAAGAGTGCGGAGGACGTGCTGCGCGACGCCGACACCGCGATGTATGCGGCGAAGGCGACCGATCGCGGCAGCCTCGAGTTCTTCGACGTCGCGATGCACGCGCGCGCGAAGTCCCGGCTCGCGATGCACCTGGAGCTGCGCAGCGCCCTGGAGAACGGCGAGTTCGTGGTCCACTACCAGCCGATCGTGGGTCTTCCCACCGGCGACGTGACCGGGTTCGAGGCGCTGGTGCGGTGGCAGCACCCCGAGCGAGGTCTGGTGCTGCCGGTCGAGTTCCTGCCGGTGATGGAAGAGACCGGCCTGATCGTGCGACTCGGGCACTGGACGATCCGTCAGGTGTGCTGCCAGGTCGCCGAGTGGCGGGACACCTGTGCGCGCGAGGTCCCGGTGAGCGTCAACGTCTCGGACCGGGAGTTCTGGCATGCGGGACTGCTCCCCCACATCCGGGCGATGCTTGCGGAGTTCGACGTGCCGGCCGACCTCCTCACGCTCGAGATCACCGAGACCGTGATCATGCACCGGCCGGAGCTGGCCGAGCGCCTGCTCGGCGACATGCGCCGAGCCGGGCTGCGGCTGCACGTCGACGCCTTCGGCACCGGTCACTCGTCGTTGCAGACGCTGCACCGGTACCCGGTCGAGGCGCTCAAGATCGACCGTTCGTTCGTCGGCGCGCTGACCGCCAGCGCCCAGGGTCGCGAGATCGTGGACGTCATCGTGGCGCTCGGCCGGGCGCTGGGGCTCGAGGTCGTCGCCGAGGGCGTCGAGACCCTCGAGCAGGTCGCCGTCCTCCGCGCGCTCGGGTGCTCGGGCGTCCAGGGGACGTATCTCAGCGAGGCGGTCACGGGGCTGGAGGCCGGGCGGTTCCTCGAGCAGCGGCTGCTCGCCGCCGAGGAGGCGTGAGGATCAGCCGAGCAGGCGGTTACGCCGCTGCAGGCCCTGCTGCTGCAGCACGAACCGGAACAGCTCCTCGGCGGACTGCTCGTGCTGGTCGACGAACCGGCACCCGTACCGGTACCCCGTCAGGGACTCCTCCGCGCGCAGCACCTCGGCGGTGAGCGCGAGCGGGACGCGGGTGTGCTCGAACACGAAGGTGAACCGGCGCCCGACGGTCAACCGCGCCCTGGACCTCACCTGGATGCCGTGCGCACTGACGTCGAGCACCGTGAACGTCAGCGGCCCGCCGGACGGGGCTCCCTCGGCCCTGGCTGAGGCGTCCGCGGCAGCGGCGAACCCCGGCTGGGGCTCGAGGGTCCCGGAGCACGGCAGGTCGATCCGCACGCGCGCGACGCGACGCTTCTGCACCGCCTGCACCATCTCGACGTCGACCAGGTCGAGACCCCGTGCCCGCACCCGGCCGACCTGCGCCCAGTAGTGGCACTCGCCACGGATCTCGTCGAGCACGAGGAGGGACACCTCGTCACCGGGGTCGGCCCCGCCGCGGAGGACGTCCTCGGACTCGACCTGCATCACGCCGTCCTCGAACGCGCGCACGTAGCCGTCGACGAGCACCTGGCTGCCGCTGAAGACCACGCACCGGTCGAGCTCGTGCACTCCGCTCCCTTCGCTCGCGGGGTGCACGGCTCACACCGCGCACCCTGCGTCCTGCCCTGGCGATCCACATCGGTCTCCATCGGTGACGGTACCGGTCGGGAGCGGCAGCCGAGGCGCTGAGGCGGGTGAACGTCCGACTCGACCGACCCGGAGCCTCGCGATCCATCGGTCGACATCGATGCGCCTGTCAGACTGGCGAGATGACGTCCTCCGACCCGGTCGCTCCAGCGCCTCCCGCCTGCTGCACCCCCGTCGACGCAGGGGCGCTGTCGGCGGCCGACGCGGTACCCCTCGCGCACACCTTGAAGGCGCTCTCCGACCCGACGCGCCTGCGACTGCTCTCACTCGTCGCTGCGGCGCCCGACCAGGAAGCGTGCGTCTGCGACCTGACGGAACCCGTCGGCCTGAGCCAGCCGACCGTGTCCCACCACCTGAAGGTGCTGGTCGACGCGCAGCTCATGACGCGGGACAAGCGGGGCGTCTGGTCGTACTACTCCGTGGTCCCCGGCGCTCTCGACCGGGTGTCGGGACTGCTGGCGGCGGCCGCACGCCCAGGTTCCCGTGCGTCCGACGGGTCCTGAACCCGTGCGACGCATCGTCCTCACCGTGTGCGGCACCTGTGCAGGCGTCGGCATCCTGATGGCATGGCCGACGAGCCTCGACCGGGCCGCGCCGAGGTTCCTGTCCGAGGCCCTCGGCTCGGCGAACCCGGCGAGGCCAACCGGACCGAACGGGGCCACCGGATCGACGCGGGCAGACTCCACGGGCACGCCGTCGCCCGCCGCACCGTCCGGCACGCCGACAGCCGTCGGGACGCCGACGCCCGTCGCGGCGACACCCACACCCGCTGCGTCGACGCCGCCGCCGGTGCCCGCCGCCGAGGCACCGACGCCGCCGCCGGTACCCGCCGCCTCGGCCCCGACGTCCGTCGCGCCGACCGCGGTGTCCGGAGCGCCCCCGGTGCCCGTCGCCCCCCAGACGACAGCCACGTACACCGGCGCCGCCGTGGCGACGCCCTACGGCACCGTGCAGGTTCGCATCACGGTGACCAGCCACCAGCTCACGGCGGCCCAGGCGATCGCGTACCCGAACCTCGACGGCCACAGCATGCAGATCAGCAGCTACGCCGTACCGATCCTCGACCAGGAGGCCGTCGCCGCCGGCTCCGCACAGATCTCGATGGTCGGTGGCGCCACGTTCACGAGCACCGGCTACGTCCGCTCGCTGCAGGACGCCCTGGACCAGGCCGGCCGCTGAGTCGGGCGGCCCCGACCCGTCGTCGGATGCTGCGAGGACCCCGGACACCACGAGGGGTCCGGCTCCATGGAGCCGGACCCCTCGTCACACGTCCGCGCTCAGCGCGCGGTGCCCTTGCGGGCGTAGTAGTCGCGCCACACGAGCCGGTGGAGCGGGATCCACCGCGGGATGGACCGCAGACCGGGAATGAACGGCAGCAGGATCAGCACGAGCATCATGATCGCGATGATCGCGAAGATGTAGATGTCGGCATTTGCCGTCAATGTCGCGGCGATTCCCGTCGTCGCGTCGCTGTTGAAGATCGGCAGCTGGTACCAGAAAGAGAATGGCTGCAGCCATTCCTGCCCGGGGAAGCTTCCGGTCTCGTTCATCATTCCCCACTCATTTCCCTGGAGGTGGGCCGCTGTCGCGGCGTCATCCAGGTAGGAGCCGTCACCGAGGAAGAGGATCTGCTTGGTCGTGTTCGTGTTGTAGAACTGTCCCGGCGCCGCGAGGATGCCGTCGAGCGCTCCGGAGGACGCCATCGCGACGAGCCCGTTCGCCATGGTCGGTACCGGGCCGTAGTCGCCGGAGGGCACCTTCGACGCGTCGCCGTTCGCCCCGTTGGGGTCGTTCAGCGCGGTGTCGTAGGCGGTCGCCCACGCCGTCTGCTGGTCCGCGCTGGCCGCCTTCCACTGGCTCAGCGCCGAGGCGACGTCGGACGGCTGCTGCTGCGAATCGAGCGGCGTCACGACGAAGTCGTTGGCCGGGTCGACGGGCTGGTGGACGCCCATCCACTTCTGCGGCATGAGCGGGCCGAGTGCGACGCCGTCGCTGCCGTGGTTGTACGGCGGACCGTAGCCCGCCGAGTCGGACGTGCCGGCGAGCTCGGAGACCGTGACGGCGTACAGGTTGTCGGGTGCCGCCTTCGCCCAGCCCTTGAGCGTGAGCGCCGGGTCGTCGGGGGAGCTGAAGATCCCGGCGAGCACGATGGTGAGGAACACGACGACCGCGAGCGCGATCGTGCCCTCCTTCAGGATGTCGTAGTGCCGGACGGGTCCCGTCCAGTGCTCGCGCTCGATCTGCTTCTGGCGTGCCGACGTGGACATCAGCGGGCCTCCGTCGTCTCGGTGGTGGCAGAGGTGTGCACGGCGCCGCCGGCGGCCTCGACGTCGGCGGCGTCCATCGGCGGCACGACGCCGTGCAGTCGGACGAGCACCACGTGGACGATGACCAGGACGGCCAGGATCGCCGGCATCAGGAAGACGTGCATGAGGAGGTTCTGGCCCAGGTTGGCGACGTTGAACCAGGCGCCGATCCCGACGGCGTTGAGGCCGTCCTTCGCCTCGAACGCGATCCACTGCGAGTCGAAGTTCGTCTGGATCACGTACCCCGTGAGCGCCGCGCCGATCGAGACGATCAGTGCGATCATCCCGGTGATCCAGGTGCGGGCACGGTTGCCCCGCCAGGCCGCCATCCAGAACTTGCCGAGCAGGTGGATGACCATGAAGAGGAAGAAGAGCTGGACGGCCCAGAAGTGCAGGCTGTTGAAGAACTTCCCGATCTTCGAGATGTGGTACCAGGACGGCCCCTCGAACGCGAGGACGGTACCGGAGGCGACGATCATGATCAGGGCCGCGAGGGTCAGCACCCCGAAGACGTAGATCCATGAGGCGACGTAAGCCGGCTGCGTCTCCGGGAGGACCTTGTCATAGGGGAGGTCCCGCTCGAGGCGGTTCCTGACCTTGCCGATCCAGCTCGACGCCGGCTCGTCGTCGACGATGGGCGCCCCGCTCACGAGTGTCTCCGCGGGTTGCGCCGCTCCTTGGGGAACGGCAGCGTGATCGCCAGGATGAACAGCACGATCATCACGAGGATGACGATGAGGTTCGGTACGGATATGGAGAGCCAGCCCCACGGGACATAACTACCCGAACTAATCGCTTCGTCCTGCCACAACAGCATGACCGACCTCTTTCCCAGGCGAGCGGACTACGTCGCCATCAAGATACCCCGGTCCCCGCCGGTAATAAACGGGACCAAGGACACACCTTTATGCGCGTCGAGAATCGGCGAGAGTCGTTCCCAGGTAATTACCAGGTGAATTTCCAGCCGTTTCCCAGCCTCATCGTCTATGGGTGCTCGCAGACGACGGGGCGGGCGCGCCGCGCTCGCAGCCCCTCGACCCCCGGTCAACCGACCAGCGGTGTGAGCGCGACGTAGTCGTCGATCGTGCCGTCGCGCAGGCACACCTCGATGATCTGCCGGCCGAGCGGGTCGAGGTCCGCGGTGAGGAACTGCGCGAGCTCGCTCTTGAAGAAGGTCGTCAGGATGCCGGCCCCGATGTCGTAGGCCTCGACACCCACCTGCGACTGCTGCTCGGGCCGCAGGAAGGTCGGCCGCAGGAGCTGGCCGTCGATCTTCATCTCGGTGAACGTGTAGCCGAACAGCGCGCAGCGCGCGGGCGCCAGACGCTCCGGGCGGATCTTGCCGCCACCGCGACGCGCGAGGTACTCGCGCGTCAGCCACTCGGCCGCGAACCCCACCTTGTACGCGCCGATGTGCTGGTTCGGCGTGAGGACGTACCGGGTGCGCGACGCCTCGACGAGCTGCCGGAGCAGCAGGTTGGCGGCGGCGACCTTGGTGCCCGTGGCGAAGGGCCAGTACGAGCCCACGCCCTCGGCCACCATGCCGCCGTGCGCAAGCCGGTCCGTCGCGTCCGTGCTCTCGCCGATCGACGGGTTCTTGTCGCCGCGAGGCGCGACCAGGCGCCACAGCCACGCGAGCGAAGGCGGCACGATGTGCGTCATGCCCATGATCCCGTAGCTCGGCTGCGACCGCGTGCACGCCGGCATCCGGACGCCGAACGTCCGGACGTCGACCTCCTCGGGCTCGTCGAGGACGTTCCGGATCAGGCGGCGCGGGATCACGACCCGGGGGTTCGGGCACGACGTCCCGTTCGAGTCGAGGGTGTGCTCCCACGGGAGCGCGGTCGCGTCCGGGACGCCATGGATGTTGTAGAACACCAGCGGCTCGGCAGGGTGGATGCAGGCCCGCTCGAAGTGCACGTCCTCGCCGTACTCGGTGAGGTTGTCCACCCGGACGAACCAGCCGTCCTCGGCGTCGGCCACCACGAGGGTGCCGTCGCCTCGCTGGAGGGACGCGTGGCACAACGTCATGTCGTCGGTGACCGGGGCGAGCGCGCTGGTTTCGCCGAGCGTGATGAAGTAGGGCTCGTGGGTCACCACGTTGGTGCCGAGCAGGATGCGGCCGTCCTCCTGACGACGCAGCTCCTGGCACATCTCGGACTTGCCGCCGCCCGACGCACCCTCGTGCATGATCACGGTCTCGTTCTCGTACGGGGTCGTCACCCGGACCGAGGACGCGTGCGCCGTCACCCAGCCCTCCTGCTCGCCGATGTCCAGCAGCACGGAGAAGACGCCCTTCTTCGCACTCGGCCCCGGGTACAGGTTGTACGCGAAGACCTCGTGCAGCGTCGCGGAGCGGTCGTGCACCACGACCTGCCTCCCACCGAAGTGCGTGTGCCGGAACGGCGGCGCGACGTAGAGGATCGAGCGCGCCGTGAACGGGCCGAGCTCGTCGAACGTGACCCAGCCCTGCAGGTCCACGAGCGTGAGCGCGAAGAACGCCGCGTTGAGCGGGCAGATCGCGAGCGACGGGTAGCCGAATCGCAGGCCACCCGCCTTGAACGGGACGACCACGAGCTCCTGCTCGGAGAGCCACTCGAGGGTCTCACCCTTGGTCGGCCGGAACTCGGCGTCGAAGACGTCCCGGTAGCGCGGCTTGTCCGTCGGCAGGGCGTCGGCGATCCGCATGCAGTCCGGGTCGCGCCGCCGCATGTAGTCCTCGGGGTAGTTCACGGCGATCCCGTTGGTGCAGCGCACGACGTCGGCCTCGGTGACGGTCGTGCCGTTCACGTCGTAGTCGACCGAGAAGCGCGGTCCGCCGTCCGGGCCGAGGGCGAGCTGGTACAGCTCCGCACGCGTGGCCGGCACGATGACGGTGCGGCACGCGTCGAGGGCGGCCCTCACCTCGGCGGGCACGGTCACACCTGCGGGCACGCTGGCGCTGGCCAGAGATCGACTCACGGCTACTCCTCGGTCGTCCTGCGAAGGGGGTGCGTGTGGCCTGGGCGCAGAGCGGTGGACCTGCCCGTGCGGCACACTCTTTGCCGGGAGATTACGGCTGGTTGGTTCGCGGCGCGTGGGACCTAAGGGTGGAGCGTGGGCGATCGTCCTCGTCGGACGAGAGGCAGCGTCTCGATCGTTGAGACGTTCGACCCGTCAGTGCGGAGGCGGTGGGATCGAGCCGACCTCCGGGGTCGACCCCGGCCACACCAGCAGCGTCGCGCACGGTGCGTGGTCGACGACGAACCGGGCCGCCGACCCGAGGCTGTGCGGACCCAGGCGACGCAGGTCACCGTCCCGCGCGAGGACCAGCAGGTCGGCGTCGAGGTCCACGACCGCCTGCACGACCTCCCGCTCGACCCTGCCGTGCCGCTGCACCATGGTCGCAGCACGACCGAGGTCCTCGGCGGCGGCCTCGAGGAGCTCCTGACCGGACGTCGCCACGAGCTCGACGACCCGTCGCGCCCGGTCCTGTCCGGACCGGCCGAGCAGACCCGCGAACGCGCCCGACGCGGCACCGGCGATGTCGTCGTCCGCGACGTACAGCAACGTGACGGCGGCGTCGGTCGGCACGTGCGTGCGCACCGCGTCGACGCACGCCGGCCACGTCGCCTCGGTCACCCAGACCAGCACGTCCACGCGGATCACGCTCCGATCGTCGCCAGTGACACCCAGAGTGCACCCACCCCGCCGACGAGCGCGGTCGGGACGCTCCAGGCCGCGAGCGCGCTGAACTCCGCGAGCTCGGCATCGGCGCCGTGGTCGCGGAGCACGCGCCGCCACAGGAGCGTCGCGAGCGAACCGACGTAGGTCAGGTTCGGGCCGACGTTCACCCCGATCAGCGCCGCCAGGACCGCCGGGGTGCCACCCGCCGCGAGCGCCAGCGGCGTCAGCAGGAGGACGGCCGGCAGGTTGTTCAGGAGGTTCGCTGCCACGGCGGCCACCCCGGCGACCGCGAGGAGGTCGAGGAACGACGAGCCCGTCGGGAGGAACCCGCCGACCACACCACCCAGACCGGAGCGGACGACCGCCACCACGATCACCCCGAGACCGAGGACGAACACCGCGAACGGCACGTTCGCCGCGGCCAGCAGGGCGCGCGCGGTCGTCCTTCGCTGCGCCAGGGCACGGGCCGCGAGGACGGTCGCGCCCGCAGCGGCCGCCCAGGCCGGCGGCACCCCGAGCACGGACGCCACGACGAAGCCCGCAAGGGTCGCCCCGACGAGTGCCACGCTGAGCCTGGACACCGGGGTCCGGGTGGGACCGGAGGCCCCTCGGCGGGCGCGGCCGGCACGACGACCCCGCGGCAGCGCGACCCCGAGGTCGGTACGGAAGAACAACCGCAGCACCACGTACTCGACCGCGACGACCGCGACCCACGGCAGCGCCATGAGCGCACCGAAGCGCGAGAACGACAACCCGCTCGCCGTGAACGCGAGCAGGTTCGTCAGGTTCGAGACCGGCAGGAGCAGCGACGCCGAGTTGGCCAGGTGCGTGCACGCGTACACGAACGGCTTGGGCCGCATCCCCGAACGGGCGGCCGTGGCGAACACCACCGGAGTCAGGAGCACCACGGTCGCGTCGAGGCTGAGGACGGCCGTGACCACGGACGCGACGGCGAACACCGCACCGAGGAGTCGCTGCGGTCTCCCCCGGGACAGGCGGGCCATGAGGTCGCCCGCGGCAGCGAACAGGCCCTCCGCGTCGCACAGGTGCGACAGGGCGAGGACCGCCACGAGGAAGGCGACGACGGGGAGCAGCTTCTGGGTCTCCGCCCACGCCGCATGCGGCGACACGAGCCCGAGCGCGACGACGACCGCAGCAGCCGGGACCGCGGCGACGGCCTCCGGGAGCCCCCGCGGGCGGACGACGGCGAACCCGAGCACGCCGACGAGCAGGACGACCGCGACGACCGGTCCGGCGGCACCCATCACGGGCCTCCCTTCAGGTCGGTCGTCTCAGGTCAGTCGTCCGTCGGCGCCACCGCGGCCGGTCCGGCGGCACCGCCGGTTCTCCTCCGGGCGCGGTCTCTGATCGGCTGCGGGAGCGCGTCGGCGCGCAGCAGCAGCGGCAGCAGGTCCGGCTCGAGGGTCATGGCGCGGAACGTCACCCCGATCGTCACGTCGTGACCGGGGCGGTGGACGATCTCGATCCGGTCGCCCGTCCGGATCTCGCCCGGGGTGACCACGCGCAGGTACGCCCCCGGGACCGCAGCCGCCGTGAACCTGTCGACCCAGTCGCGCTCGCCCATCCGCGCGGCGAACGTCGCGCACGGAATGCGCGGCCGCGACACCTCGAGGACGACGTCGGGGCCGACCCTCCAGCGCTCGCCGATCAGGGCACCAGTGACGTCGACGCCGAGCGTCGTCAGGTTCTCACCGAACTCCCCGTCCGGCAGCTCTCGCCCGAGATCCCGGCCCCACTCGTCGAGGTCCTCGCGCGCGTAGGCGTAGACCGCCTGGTCCGCCCCGCCGTGGTGGCGGGCATCCGCGACCTCGTCGCCGTCGAGCGCGACCGACCCACGCGCGCCCGGAGCCGTCACCGTCACCGGGCCGACGACAGGACGCTTGTCGATCCCCGTCGGCGCACCGTCGGGTGGCAGGGGTCGAACCGCGCCGACGTTCACCGAGACGAGCCTCATGGCGCCACCGTACGGTCCCGACGCCCGACGACGGACGACACGCTCGAACCGTGCGGCGCGTGCGCGTCGGAGGTCACGGCCGTCAGCGCGTCGTCCCCGACCCTCCGGTCGCCCGGCTGTCGGGACCGGGCTGAGGCACGGCGCGCCTCGTCGCCGCGCCGGCCTCGCGCCGACGCGCGCGGCGCGCGTGGACACGGAGCTGGGTCAGCCGCACCACGCCGACGATCATGACGATCACCCCGCCGGCCACGGCGGCGATCAGCAACGCCGTCCCGAGCGGGAGCGACCCGGCAATACCGAGGTAGTGCACCTCGACCGTCTCCTGGTTCTGCAGGATCAGGACGATCAGCAGGGCGAGGACGACGAGCGCGGCGGCCGTGGCGAGCCAGGCCGCAGCGGCTCGCGTCGTCGCCGGGGCGGTGTCGGTGCGAGCACCCGCGTCCGGGTCACGGCCCGCAGGCTCGCGGACGGGTGGCTTGCCGGCGGGCGGCCGACTCGAGCTCGGTGGCACGGCTGCCGGCTCCGTACCCTGCGGTGACGATGCGTCCGAGGTCATGACCATGCCTCCTGGCTGGCGAGGATGCCTCATCCACGCTACTGCGCGCCAGGAGGCCCCGCCGACTCAGTGGCTGTCGCCGTCGTGGTCGACGTCCCCGGCGCCCTGGACGCCTCGCCCGTCCGAGCCCGGGCCGTTGACCATGCGCTGGGCGATCTGCTGCGACCGCGCACTGCTGAGAGACGGGTTCGCCGAGGACAGCGCCGCGCTGATCGTCGACGCGAGGCTGTCCGTGCTGATCCCCTGGGACTGGGCGAGCGACGACAGGGACTGGCCCCCGCTCAGGGCCGACTGGAGGTCACCGGAACTCATCCCGAGCGCCTTGGCGGCGGCGTCCATGCCGGCCTTGCGCATGCCGCCGTGGCCGTGACCCGCGTGCTGGACCTGCTGCACCTGCTGCGCCCAGAGGTTCTGACCGGGCCCGATCGCGCTGATGCTCATGTTCTCCCACCTTCTGCGTGCCGTCGAGGACGCCCGACGAGCGTCTGTGCTGCTCATCGGGGCGGTCGCGGGCGCGGTGAGGGGTTCCCACCGAATCCACAGGTGGGAGGCGCGAACTCACAGGTCCGTCCCAGACAGCGGCGTCAGGTCGACGCGGTCGCCAGGTACGCCACACAGCCGTCGACGGTCACGATGCGCACGTAGTCGCGCTCGGGGACCTCGACCCCGGTGGCCTGGTAGAGCCCGATGGCGAGGTTGAGGATGTCCATCGAGTCCAGGTCGAGCTGGTCGCGCAGGTCCTCGCCGGGGTCGACACCGGCGAGGTCGACCTCCGGCGCCACCTCGCCCAGGACGCGCAGCACGGTGGCGCGGATCGTCGTCTCGTCCATCACAGCGCCTCCGGGGTCTGGAGCAGTCGATCGAGAGCGGTCAGGAACTGGGCACCACGATGACCGTCGGTGACCCGGTGGTCCGCCGCGAGCGTCACGGTCACGACCGGCCGGACGCCGATCATCCCCTCGACGGCCCACGGCCGTTCCCGGATCCGACCGATCCCGACGATCGCGACCTGTGGCGGGAAGATCACGGGCGTCACGACGTCGACGCCCTGGTCACCGAGGCTCGTGACGGTGACCGTCGGGTCCGACATCTCCGACGACCGCAGGCCGCCGGTCCGCGCGCGGCCGACCAGGTCACGGAGCCGGGCCATGAGATCGCCGAGCGCGAGCCGGTCGGCGTCGTGCATCGCGGGCGCGACGAGGCCACCACCCCGCAACGCGACCGCGACGCCGAGGTGGATGTGCTCCGCCTCCCTGAAGGCACCGTCCTCCCAGAAGCCGTTCAGGTCCGGGGTCTCCCGCAGTGCCAGCGCCGTCGCCTTGAGGAGCAGGGCGGCGGGCAGCACCCGCTCAGTGACCGGGAGCACTCGGTTGCGGTCGTCGATCCATCGGACCGCGCCGGACACGTCGATGTCGGTCGCGAGGTAGTAGTGCGGGATCTCGCGCTTGGACCGCGCCATCGACGCCGCGACAGCGCGCCGGAGCGCCGCCTGCCGATCCGCACCGCTGAGGGGCGCGTGCGTCAGGTCCGGTTCGGCGTCCCCGGCCCGTCGCTCGAGAACGCCCGCCGGGGCCGCAGGTGACGCCGCGGCACGCGCCGACGCGAAGCTCTCGACGTCCGCGGTCGTCACGGCACCGTCCGGCCCCGTCCCGGTCACGTCCGCGAGGTCGACGCCGAGGGTCCGGGCGTGCCGGCGCGCCAACGGCGACGCGGCGCGGCGACCCGCCGGCACGCCGGCCGCGGTGCTCGGGACCTCGGCGCCCTCGCGTGGACCTCCGGCGCGCACGCCGAGGGGCTCGACAGCGGAGCGCCCGGCGTCCTCGCGGATGATCGCGAGCGGCGTCCCCACCGGCACACGCTGCCCCTCTCCGACGAGGATGGCCTCGACCGTGCCCGTCGCGAACGTCTCGACGTCGATCACGGACTTGTCGGTGTCGACCTCCGCGACCACGTCGCCCCGCGAGACGTGATCACCGACCGCGAGGTGCCACGCCACG
>DATKTF010000427.1:0-2803 GCA_035531255.1 Cellulomonadaceae bacterium | reverse complement strand
GCGGACCATCCGCGGACCCGTGGTGAGTGGGGGTGGAACTGGACCGTCGCGAAGCGCGCGCTCGAGCTCCTGTTCTTCATCGGTGAGGTGGGCTCCGCCGGGCGCACGGCGTCGTTCGAGAGGAGGTACGACCTCATCGAGCGTGTGCTCCCGGCCGATGTCCTCGCGATGGCGGAGGTACCCGAACGCGATGCGGTGCGCGAGCTGGTCGCCATCTCCGCGCGCGCGCACGGCATCGGGACCGAGACCTGCCTGCGGGACTACTTCCGCCTCAAGGGGGAACCTGCACGACGGGCGATCTCCGAGCTCGTGGAGGAGGGGACGCTCCAGCCCGTCCGAGTTGCCGGCTGGGGCCGTCCGGCGTACCTGCACGTGGACGCGAGCGTGCCGAGGCGCGCGACGGCACGCACCCTGGTGAGCCCGTTCGACCCGCTCGTCTTCGAACGTCGACGCCTTCTCGAGCTCTTCGGGATGCACTACCGGATCGAGATCTACGTCCCGGCGCCGCGGCGCGTGCACGGCTACTACGTGCTGCCCTTCCTGTACGGCGAGCGACTACCGGCCCGCGTCGACCTCAAGGCCGACAGGCGCACGGGGCGGCTCCTCGTCGTGGCCGCCCATGCGGAGGACGACGCTCCGGACGACACACCCCTCGCCCTCGCCGCGGAGCTCCGTCGGCTCGCGGGGTGGCTCGGCCTCGACGAGGTCGTCGTGGCCGACGGCGACGGCGGGCCCACCCGGGGGAGTCTCGCCGCGTCGCTCGTCGGAGCGCTCGTGAGGGCATGAGTCGAGGACGTGCGCGGGACGCGCCATCTCTGCTCGCGCCTCGCCTACGATGGTCAACGGGGTCTGCCTGACCGGCGGCCCTCGCCAACACTCCGCAGCGGTCGGTCCGGCCCCGCGGTGTCAACGAGTCTGGAGTAACGCGTGGTTGCGATCCTCGAGAAGGTCCTCCGCTTCGGCGAAGGGCGGATCGTCAGGAAGCTGCACGGCATCGCGCAGCAGATCAACGCGCTCGAGGACAGCTTCGAGGGCCTGTCGGACGTCGAGCTCCGCGAGGAGACGGACCGGTTCAAGGCTCGGCTCGCGGATGGCGAGTCCCTCGACGACCTGCTTCCCGAGGCGTTCGCGACGGTCCGGGAGGCGGCCAAGCGGACGCTCGGCCAGCGGCACTTCGACGTCCAGCTCATGGGTGGTGCCGCACTGCACCTCGGCAACATCGCCGAGATGAAGACCGGTGAGGGTAAGACGCTCGTCGCGACGCTGCCTGCGTACCTGAACGCGCTCTCCGGCACCGGGGTGCACGTCGTGACCGTCAACGACTACCTCGCGAGCTATCAGGCGGACCTGATGGGCCGCGTGTTCCGGTTCCTCGGGCTGTCGACCGGGGTGATCCTGTCCAACCAGACCCCCGAGCAGCGGCGCGTCCAGTACGCCGCCGACATCACCTACGGGACGAACAACGAGTTCGGGTTCGACTACCTGCGCGACAACATGGCGTGGACCACCGAAGAGCTCGTGCAGCGCGGCCACAACTACGCGATCGTCGACGAGGTCGACTCGATCCTGATCGACGAGGCGCGGACGCCGCTGATCATCTCGGGACCCGCGTCGGGTGACGCGAACCGGTGGTACGCGGAGTTCGCCAAGGTCGTCCGGAGGTTGACGCCCGAGGTCGACTACGAGGTGGACGAGGGCAAGCGCACCGTCGGCGTCCTCGAGCCGGGGATCGCGCGCATCGAGGACTACCTGGGCATCGACAACCTGTACGAGTCCCTCAACACGCCGCTGATCGGATTCCTGAACAACGCGATCAAGGCCAAGGAGCTCTTCAAGCGCGACAAGGACTACGTCGTCATGAACGGCGAGGTCCTGATCGTCGACGAGCACACGGGTCGCATCCTGGCGGGGCGCCGCTACAACGAGGGCATGCACCAGGCGATCGAGGCCAAGGAGGGTGTGAACATCAAGGCCGAGAACCAGACTCTCGCCACGATCACGCTCCAGAACTACTTCCGTCTCTACACCAAGCTCTCGGGCATGACCGGTACTGCGGAGACCGAGGCGGCCGAGTTCCAGGGCACGTACTCGCTCGGCGTCGTGCCGATCCCCACGAACATGCCGATGCGTCGTCTCGACCAGGGTGACTTCGTCTACAAGAACGAGGAGGGCAAGTTCGATGCCGTGGTCGCAGACATCGTCGAGCGCCATGCCCAGGGCCAGCCCGTCCTCGTCGGCACGGTCAGCGTCGAGAAGAGCGAGCTGCTGTCCGGCAAGCTGAAGAAGCAGGGTGTCCCGCACGAGGTCCTCAACGCGAAGCAGCATGCGCGCGAGGCGTCGATCGTCGCTCAGGCAGGACGCAAGGGAGCCGTCACCGTCGCGACCAACATGGCCGGTCGCGGGACCGACATCATGCTCGGCGGTAACGCCGAGTTCATGGCCGTCACCGACATGGCGCAGCGCGGACTCGACCCGGCCGAGAACCCGGAGGAGTACGAGGCCGCGTGGCCTGCCGCTCTCGCGAAGGCGACAGCAGCCGTGGCAGCCGAGCACGACGAGGTCGTCGAGCTCGGCGGGCTGTACGTGCTGGGGACCGAGCGGCATGAGTCCCGCCGCATCGACAACCAGCTGCGCGGGCGTTCCGGCCGTCAGGGCGACCCGGGCGAGTCCCGCTTCTACCTGTCGCTGCAGGACGACCTCATGCGGTTGTTCAACTCGGGTCTCGCGGAGTCGATGATGACCCGGGCCGGTTTCCCGGACGACATGCCGCTCGAGTCGAAGATCGTGACCCGTGGGATCGCGA
>DATKTF010000426.1:0-3289 GCA_035531255.1 Cellulomonadaceae bacterium | reverse complement strand
GCGCGTCCGGGCCGTCGATCGGGACCGCAGCCAGCGCGTGCGCGACCAGCTGACTGCCTTCGTCCTGCACCCCGGCGCGACCATCACGAACCGCCGCCAACGCTCCCGGGTCCCCGCTCGGCAGCACGACCGCGGTCGGCGTCCAGCGACCCTGCTGGGCGCCGCCGCGCGCCTGGTCGAGCACCGTGGCCGTGTCGACGAGGCCAGGCCTCGCGACCAGAGTGACCAGAGGAGCCGCGTTGTCGGCGTCGAGCAGCGCCTCGAGCTCGGCAACCGGTCGACCGTTGCCCACGAGCGACTCGCGGAGCGCCCTGGTGACCCACGCCGGATGGCTCGCCGTGACGGACAGCCGCGCGATCGCGTCGTCCGCTCCCGGGTCGGCTGCGTCGCCGATCCGCGTCAGCCAGTCGTCGAGAGGGACGGCCGAGACCGCCCGGAGCACCGCGTTCACGAACTGGGCGCTGCCCGCCCCGACCCGCGAACGCGCCAGCCCCACCGTCTCCGAGACCGCCGCATGGGCCGGGACGCGCATCCCGAGCAGCTGGTGGACACCGAGGCGCAGGACGTCGAGCACGGGAGGGTCGATCCGATCGAGCGCCCGGCCCTGGGTGCACTGCGCGATGATCGCGTCGTAACGGCCGCGCATCCGCAGCGTGCCGTAGGCGAGCTCGGTCGCGAACCCGGCGTCCCGTCCGCGGATCCCGCGCTCGCGCAACAGGGGCGGGAGCACGAGGTTGGCGTACGAGTCGCTGCCGTCCACGGCGCGGAGGACGTCGAACGCGACGGTGCGGGCCGGGTCCGCGGAGCGACGCCTGTCCGCGGGCGCCGCTGCGGAACGGGCGACCGTCCCGGTGGCGCGGGCACGACCGCGCTCTCGGCCGGTGCGGTCGCGACCGTGCGGGTCGCCCGCGCCGCTGGCGACCGGTGTCGAGCGCTCGTCCGTCACGACCGCGACTCCCGCTCGCCGAGCACCGTGCCCTCGGACGGACGCGCACCACGAGCCCAGGCCGTCGCCTCCATGAGCCGCCGGCCCGCCGGTGCCACCTCGGTGAGAGCGACGGCGTGACTGCCCGTCCCCACCACGACCTCGTCCTTCGTGACCCGTACCTCGCCAGGCGCGAGATCCGTGACGTCCGGTCTGAGCACGACGGGCGCGAGCTTGAGCCGCGCGCCGTCCGGAGTCGTCGTCCACGCGCCGGGACTCGGCGTGCAGCCGCGAACCCGGCGGTCGACCGCGTAGGCAGGGTGCGACCAGCGCACCCGGGCGTCCTCCACCTCGAGTCGTGGTGCGAACGACAGCCCGTCCGACGTCTGCGGGACCGGCAGAGCGCTCCCGTCGGCGATGGCGTCGAGGGTCGCCAGCATGAGTGCGGCACCGGCCACCGACAGACGATCCAGCAGGTCACCTGTCGTGTCGCGAGGTCGGATCAGCTCGGTGAGCATCCCGTAGACGGGCCCGGTGTCCAGGCCCTGTTCGAGCCGGAAGGTCGTGGCGCCCGTGACCTCGTCTCCGGCGATGACCGCATGCTGCACGGGCGCGGCTCCCCGCCACGCCGGAAGTATCGAGAAGTGCAGGTTGACCCAGCCGAGCCGCGGGACGTCGAGCAGATCCGCCGGAACGAGAGCGCCGTACGCGACGACGGGTGCACAGTCGAGCTCGAGGGACGCCAACCGGTCGCGGAACGCGGTGTCCCGGAGCGATCGGGGCGTCAGGACCTCCAGACCGGCGTCCAGTGCTCTCTGCTTCACCGGGCTGGCCGCGACGGTGCGCCCGCGGCCGCTCGCGGCATCGGGCCGCGTGAGCACCGCGACGACCTCGTGCTCGGAGTCGAGCAGGGCCTCGAGCACGGGAACGGCCACCGCAGGGGTGCCGGCGAAGAGCAGACGCATGCCGTCGATCCTAGGCGTCGGGCGCGAACCGTCCCGACCGGGCCGGACGGCTCGACAGCAGGAACGGCCTGGCTCGGTCAGCGCATGACTCCCCGGTCGCGGAGATCCCGCCGAAGACCGTCCGCGTCGTCGAAGCGCAGACCGACGTATCCTGCCGCGCAGGCTGCCTCGACGTTGATCCGCGAGTCGTCGGTGAACACCGTCCGCTGCGGGTCGAGATCGAACCGCTCCGTGAGCAGGGCGAAGATCCTCGGGTCCGGTTTGGCGATGCCGACCTGTCCCGAGACGAGAACTCCCTCGAGCAGGCCGATCGCGGGCGCGGCCGTCGCTGCGTGACCGAAGGTCTCGGCCGACCAGTTCGTCAGCCCCAGCACCCGGACACCGGCAGCGCGCACGTCACGCACGACACCGTCAGATCCGGGGACCGGCCCACGTAACGAGTCGGCGAAATGGCTGACGTAGAGATCCAGTGCGGGGAGGTGGTGAGGCAACCGCGCGGCCACCCACGCACGGGCCTCGGCCCAGGAACGTCCGCGGTCCTGCTCGTGGTTGAACGACGCGAAGTCGACCTCGACGAAGAAGCGTTCGACCTCGGTCGGGTCCATCCTGCCGGTGAACGGTGCATACGGATCCCATCGGACGAGGACGTTGCCCAGGTCGAACACGACCGCGTCGACGGCTCTCTCCGCCCCCGCTCGTCTCATGCCGTCACGTGATCCTTCCTCTCGCCGAGCCGGGGCTGCGGGAGCCACGGCTACATCAGCTCGCTGGGGTCGATCTGCACCCGAACGGTGCCGCTCTCGCGTCGCGCGCTGCGTGTGGCCATCGAGGCCTTGACGGCGCGGGACAACGCATCCGCGTCGGCGAGCGGTGCACGGACCACGGTACGGACCTCCTGCTCGAGAGGGCTCAGCTCGAGCGTCGTCGGACCGTCGACCGCGACCGGGCCGAGGATGTCGGAGCCGCCGGGGAGATCCAGGCGCGCGACGACTGCTTCGACGGCGTCGCGCGTTCCCGTGATCGCGGCGACCCGCACCGCCGGGGGCAACCTCAGCTCACGGCGTTCGGCGAGCTCGCGTGCGGCGAACCCGGCGGGGTCCCACCGGACGAGCGCCTGCGTCGGGCCGGGTGCCGCGTCCCCGACCAGCACGACCACTCCCCCGGCGTGCGCCGGCCTGACCAGCGAGGCCGCTGACAGCCACCGGTGCAGCGCCTGCTCGCCGACCTGGAGCGACGGGCGCGAGGTGGACGTCGCGGCGTCGAGGAGCGCGGCCGCCGAGTACCCCCCCGGGCACCGCGGTTCTGCGCCGATCGTCGCGACCACCAGCGCAGGTCTGTCGGGCACCTCTGAGAGCACCCCGGACGGCGCCCCTGCGCCGGACAGCCGCACCGGCACGCC